>NZ_JAYGIF010000016.1:0-48113 GCF_034931345.1 Pseudanabaena sp. CCNP1317
AATTGTAAGTTCGATTTTTACTTTTGTGCCTTCTACACTTATTAACTTTGCCGACATTTTCTTTCTTGATCTCCTTCGTTATTCTTTCATTGTTCTACAATCTTCGTATTATGTCAAGGTCGCACCCAATACGATAAGGTTTTACATGGCTCATTAGTGGCTCTAGATATTGGATTAGAAACTATTCGCCGCGAATGTCAAATGTTTAATAGGTGGATTGAACGCCTTGAAAGTCTTGCTTGAACTCAAAAAATCACTCAAAAAATTAAGAGAGGGCAAATCGTCTTTTCTTATTTGCGTAATTCTGTGATAGTCTAGAAAAGCTTAATTTTTGATTTTTTATAGCTAAGACTATGCCTAAAGCTGGAATTCACCCGAAGTGGTATCCCGAAGCAAAAGTAATTTGCAACGGTGAAGTGGTAGCAACCATTGGTTCTACACATCCTGAGATTAATGTTGATGTATGGTCGGGCAATCACCCCTTCTACACAGGCACACAAAAGATTATCGATACCGAAGGTCGCGTAGAACGCTTCTTGCGTAAGTACGGCATGTTTGACGAAAATACTGCTGTGGAAAATCAGGTATAGCCAGCCTTGGATTAATTCAAGATTCAAGGTTTCTTTCTGGCTTACTAACTTTTCACTTTCTTTTGCGGTAACTCAAATTCCATGCCTGCTGCTTACTTAATCAAAAAGCTCGAATCTGTTGAACAAACCTTCAATGAACTGACTCGTCGGATGGGTGATCCTGACGTGGCGACCGATCACGGCGAGTTTCAGCGCATTGCCAAGGTGCGTGCTTCGTTAGAAGAGACGGTGCTGACTTACGAGACTTTTCGTAAGGCGGAGCAAGATTATAAAGAGTCGCAAGAAATCCTCAAGGAGTCTAACGACCCCGATCTCAAGGAAATGGCGGCTCTGGAGGTCGAAGAATTATCGACAAAGCTAGAAGATCTTGAAAAGAAGTTACAGGTTCTACTGCTGCCCCAAGATCCTAATGATGACAAGAACATCATGTTGGAAATCCGTGCGGGTACGGGTGGCGATGAAGCGGGAATCTGGGCGGGAGATTTGGTGCGGCTATATACACGCTATGCTGAGCGTCAAGGCTGGCGGGTGAAGATGGTCAGTGAGACTTTGGCTGAAATGGGCGGCTTTAAAGAAGCAATCATTGAAGTTCAGGGCGATCGCGTTTATAGCAAACTCAAATTTGAGTCAGGTGTGCATCGAGTGCAGCGTGTTCCTGCTACAGAATCACAGGGGCGGGTACATACTTCAACAGCAACAGTGGCGATTATGCCTGAGGTTGATGAAGTCGAGGTTCATATCGATCCCAAGGATATTGAAATGTCCACAGCAAGATCAGGCGGTGCTGGTGGTCAAAACGTTAACAAGGTTGAGACTGCTGCTGACTTGTTTCACAAACCGACGGGGATCAGAATATTTTGTACAGAGGAGCGATCACAGCTCCAAAACAAAGAGCGAGCCATGCAGATCTTACGGGCTAAGCTCTATGAAATAAAGTTGCGCGAACAACAAGCCGAAATTACATCAATGCGGCGATCGCAAGTTGGTACTGGTTCACGATCTGAAAAAATTCGGACTTATAATTACAAAGACAGTCGCCTCACCGAGCATCGTTTGGGTCAGAACTTTACTTTGCCACCAATTTTAGAAGGGGATCTAGAGGAAGTAATCCAAAGCTGCATTTCTAAGGATCAACAAGAACGTTTACAGGAATTAGCGATCGCTACAGGTGACGATCTCGTTTCATAGAACGATTTAAGTCGTGGCTTTGCCGCGCCTTAAATCGTTCTATGAAACGGTGGATTTGCGTAGGCTGAATGACCTTGTATAGTTAAAATATAATCATGCAAGTTCGTCAGAGTGTCTCCTATAGCAACATCGATTCTAAATCTCTGCACGATTGGATTGTTAAAGCGATCGCTCAAGCGCAGATCACAGGGTCACCGATTTTATTTAGTTACTCTCAAAATTGGGAGTGCATTAATCCTTTATTGTTGTTGGCAAGTAAGTCCGAAGCTCAGCAACAAAAATTTTATTGGGAACAGCCGAATGCCGATTTGGTATTAGCGGCGGCGGGTTCGGTAGCGGAAGTTTCAGTCCCTAATCATGATTTAAGCGATCGCTTTGATTGTGCCAAGAAATTTATCAAAAATCATTTAACTAATGCGATCATTGCCAAGATTGCTGATCTCGAATCTTCAGAACTTCAAATTCCTGTACATTTTTTTGGTGCATTTTCGTTTTATCGCAATGGGAGTGATGCGAGTGACTATCTGGATTTAGCAGAACCTAACGATTATCAACCAGCGATCGAATTTCCAACTTTACTCTTTTTTATTCCGCGTTGGATGGTACGACTCAAAGGTAAAAGTTGTACTTTAACTCTAAATCATTACATTCAGTCTTGGGATAAGCCCGATGAAGTATTAGAGCGTATAGAGAATTTGCGATCGCATTTACAAGAAAGCTCCCACTATGAAGCACCAACAGTGCATGAAGTGAGCAAAATTGTCGAGGTGCAGGGTCAGCAAATCTGGACAGAGATCGTCGAACGCGCCTTGGCTTTAATTCATCAAGGACATTTTGAGAAAGTGGTATTGGCTAGAGCCTTGGATGTGTTAGCCGATCGCAATTTTGATCCGTTTCAGGTACTGCATGTTTTGCGGTGTGAATATCCTGAATGCATTTCCTTTTTGTTAGATTATGGCGTGGGCAAAACCTTTTTGGGCGCGACTCCTGAAGTGGTGTTGCAATTTAAAGCTCAAAGCGATCGCCTTTGGTTACGCAGTGATGCGGTGGCAGGTTCGATTGAGCGTGGCAAAACTGTCCAACAAGATCAAATGCTGGGCAATCGCTTGCTCAATAGCGAAAAAGATATGCGCGAACATCAGATTGTGATTCGTTCGATCTGCGATCGCTTGCAAAGTATGGGCGCAGCGATCGATCCACAAGCGGAGACTAGTTTGCTAAGGCTTTCTAATGTGCAGCATTTATATACACCGATTACTGCCCAAATTGATGATCCTGATTGGTTGATTGCTCTTGATATTTTGCAGCAGCTACATCCAACTGCCGCCGTTGGAGGTGAGCCAAGGGATCGCGCAGTGTGTTTTATGCAGCAATGGGAAGCCTGCGATCGCGGTTGGTATGCTGCGCCCATCGGTTGGCTAAATGGTAATGGCGAAGGGACTTTTGGTGTCGGGATTAGGGCAGGATATATTCAAGGCGATCGGGCGAGAATTTTTGCGGGTGCAGGGATTGTGGCAAATTCGCAGGTGGAAAATGAGCAAAGTGAAACCACGATTAAGTTTGCAGCATTGTTAAAGGCTTTGGGCGCTATTTGATTTAAGGCAAGGCATCAACTCTAACTAGTCCGCCTTTGATTGTTTCAATCTGTAACTTATATCCGTAGAGTAGCGCCATGCCAATTAGAGGTTCAGTTTCTGATTCGGCAACATCAATTTCACGGTATTGACCGTCCCAAACAATCGTCGCTGCATACAAGTAATAGAGTTTCACTACCATCACCTAAAGTGACGATATCCGACGCATTCCAAGGTAGTTTGAGGTTATTAATAATCTCTGACGGTAATGTAAGAAACCCATTAAATCCAGTATCGATTACAGCATCCGTAGACTGCCAACCTCCAGTTTGACCACCTATAATAATTGGCAGAATTGCTTCAGAGCGTGCATTAACAAATCCAACCATCATGGCTTTTTCGCAAGACTCCGTGATCCGAAGTGATAGACAGCCCGATGTCCAATGCGAATAACCCAAGGTTGGGCATCAGGATATTTTGTAAATAATGTATTAGTTGCAGTCAAAACATTATCGGCAACTTCAAAAGCTCCTGTTTCAATATCGATCGCCACAATTCTATTCAAATTTTCCGCCTCAATTTTGGCGCGGATCTGAGCCTCATAGAGTTCTTGACCTCGACGAGCTATTTCTTCTTTGCTATAACGGCGTTGTCGTACTGTCATAATTTTTGCGATCGCGAATTTCTGTTAAGCCTATCCTAACCTTTCTCTCAGTTAATTTTAGAGAAGAAGAAATGAAAATCTTAGACTTTGGCGACTAACTCAGGACAGAGAAAATTGAGACTAACACCATGATTTGCCAGAGCTTCTTCGTAGTTACGCCAATCAGAATCAACGGCATTAGCGATCGCAGGTTTTGCGGGATGGGTTAAAGCCACAGCAACAAATTTGCGATCGGATAGATCAAATTTTGCGAGATCAGGCGATCTTGGAAACTCAGCAAAATCATTTTCAGCAATTTGCGTAATAGTGGCTTTTTCGCAGCGATTCGTATTTGTGTGATTCAGTAAAACCCATTTGAGAAATTTATCCCCAGCATTTGGTTGTCCACTTTGAGAATTTTTGTTCATGTATTCTTTGATGATTAACCAATGGCTATCAATTACTAAAACTCCTGTGTGCATAAGATTTTGAAGATATTTTTCACAGGATAATTCGCAGGTTTCAGAAGCTTGAGGGGCTTTTTTGCTGGCTACAAGCAGGACATTTGTATCGACAATTTGATACATTCTCACGCTCCAACATTCATCTGGCGATTGATTGCTGCCTCGGTCATAGCGACTAGATCACCCATTTCATCACCAAAGAATCCTTCGGGATAGTTGCAAATATTTCCATAGTCATCAATATCGAGAGTAACTAACTCTGAATCCCCTTGATCGTTCATTTTGCAAAAATAAAGTGCAGCATCATCATTAGTAAATCCATCTTTTTCTTCAGCCATGCGGCGTTGCAATCGTCTTAGTAAATGTTCACTATGACTTTCAATGATGATTTGAATATTGCGAGTTTTGATGACTTCGATAAATATATCAGCGAGTCCTGCTTGGGCTGAGGGATGTAAATGGGTTTCTGGTTCTTCAAATATGAGGGTTGCGCCTTTGGGTGCGTAGTAGCATAAAACTAAAATTGGCAATACTTGCGAGACTCCAAACCCAACATCAGTAATCCCTACTTCTGCGGAATTAGGCGACTTCTGAACCAATATTTCATAATCACCACGATTAGGCATAATTCTATTTAATCTAAATCCATAAATTAAGCCCAAATCTTTTAGAGATTTTGCTACTGAAATTTCAACTTCTGCATCTTTTTTGCGAGAAGCAAGTAGTGCAGCAACAGTTAATTCTCCATATTTCCCAACATTCTGAGGTCTCTCACCAGACCACTGATAAGTTCTTTTAGGATATTCTCTCAAGGGAGAAAGATAGTAAGTATTGTGAAACAGATCCTCATAAGCGCCTGTCAATATAGGAGATATAGCTAACCCATAGTTCTTAAAACTTTCTTTGCTATTTTGGGAGAGGTGTTCAGACAAAAGCTTCATCATAAAACCTCCGTCCATGGACAAATGATAAGAAATTGGTGTTATATCTTTTTGCTGTACTTGCCAAGTAATACTTTCACCATGTTTAATTGACGAATATTTAAATAAATTTATATCAATCTGATCTCTATCGATATCAATTTCGGATTCAAAGGAAATTACTGAACTAAGATTTCCGAATGAAATTCCAACTAATCCTACATTAGACTGAGAAATTAGTTTAGGCATCCACTCGAAAGCAAATTTTATTTTTTCTGGTAATTGATGTCTGTGACTAATATCGTAATTAGTACCCAGATCAACATAGCTATATTGATCGCCGCCTAAATGCAAAATACGATTGCGATCGCTTGACTCGACAGTTTGCTTTAGCATCAACAAAAATTGCAAGATCGCCGTTTTACCAGAGCTATTCGTACCAAAAAAGCCAGTCAAAGGAGCCATCCGAAACTCACCTGTATCTGCCCAAGACTTAAAATTCTGAATGCGTAGTTGCGTAAACATCGTGAGTCTATAGTTGGGTAAAGATTATTCGCATTTTTATCTTAGCGCGATTATAGATAGTAAGATGAAGCGATAGTGATATCTACATGAGTTCTAGGCGAGTCTATGACCCTATTCAGTACTATACAGATTTCTTTTGCTGCATTGCTCCCTTATACCAGCATAATTGCGATCGCGATTATAGGCATTCTTAGCTGGCGTTCTTGGCAAAAAAGACAGCGCTATCAATCGCTAAAATCATTGCCATCACCAGCAAGGCATTGGCTACTAGGTAACATTCCGCAAATATTAGAAGCAGTCAAAAAGAGACAATTCTTTAAACTCATATTTGACTGGAGTAAACAATACGGTTCTATCTATGTTTATTGGGTCGGCTATCCCGTTCTCATATTAAGCAAACCGTCAGTCATTGAAAGCACTATTGTCAATGGGATGAAAGATGGTAGCTTAATTCGCTCAAAACAAGTAGTTCGGGCTTGGAATGATATCAGTGGACCAATCTTATTAGGACAAAGCGGAACCGAGTGGCAATGGCGACGGAAAGCTTGGAATCCAGAATTCACATCTAGTGGACTTTCGGAATATATGGACATGGTACATCAAGCCTGTTCACAAATCACCACCACCATTAAAACTGCTGCCCCTGACGCAAGCATTCAAGTTGATGGACTGTTTGTAGAATTAACCATGCGGGTGATTTCCTGTTTACTGTTAGGTATTCCGATTGATCGCGAAGCTAATAGTCCAGAAGGTTCGCCTCTTGATGTGGAAAAAATTTACAAGGAGATGTCAGTGATTGGTTATCGACTTTTGCGCGTAGCAACTAGCGAAAAACCTTGGATGAATACTTACCCACACAATCATCCCGTGACTATTGGGCGGCAAGAGGCTATCTTGAAAAATTTCTCTCGCCACGTATAGATCTCGCTCTGCAACTCAGAGACAAAAAACAGATTGAGGCTGATTCAATCAGTCCTTTATTCCAAAAATCAATGCTGGTCAAAATTGCCGAGAGAGAACCTCGCTACACCAGAGAAACTCTGATTGCCGAATCAATTGAACTATTGATTGCTGGTACTGATACTACCGCGCATACTTTAACGTCAGTTCGATATCGCCATTTGCGGCGTGCTTCGCACGCCGCAAATGGCGAAAAATGGTAAGAATCGCTTAGCGATTCTTACCATTTTTCGCTGTCGTCGAACTGACGTTACTTTATCCTTTGCGGTCGGTGAGCTTGCCTTACATCCAGACATTTTTGAAAAAGCGCAAGGAATTGTCGATCAAGTATGGCAAAAGCATGGATCGTTGTCGCTAGAAAGCCTGAAAGAACTCAACTATCTTCGTGCGATCGTCAAAGAAACTATTCGTCTTTACTCTATTGCATCTGGTTCGACTTCGTTACAGGTTGTCAAACCCATTGTTGTTGAGGGAATTACTGTTCCTGAAGGCACTAAATTATTTTGGTCAATTTTAGGTGCAGGTAGAGATGCTGAGACATACGACCAGCCTAACGAATTTCAGCCAGAGCGTTGGCTTGACGAACATAAAGGTAGTCTTCCACTACCAATGGTGGGATTTGGTTCAGGCTATCATCGTTGTCTGGGCGAGCATTTAGCAATGTTAGAGGCAACAATTATGTTGGCACAACTGCTACGACACTTTAATTGGACATTGGTCAACGGTCGTTCGTCCCTAGAAAATTTGCAGCAAAATTTATTGATTTATCCACCCGATGGTATGCCAGTGCGGTTTCAGTTAAGGTCGTAAATTGCTGTACGATTTTTTGTTTCGAACCCCGCAAAGATTGTCACCTGCTTAGCAGGCAACAATCTCTGGCTTTGACTAATCCAAGGTGTCGGAATCGAACCGACATATCAACGATTATGAGTCGTTTGCTTTACCAGTCAGCCAACCTTGGGCATATTGTGATTATAGACGTAAGTATTATATGCTATCAGGCAAGCACCTTGCAGGTTGCCTAATAGCAATTATTAGCTAAAAAAGTTTGTGATGGCAACACCCCAACCCCAAAAGCGTCTCCGCAAGAAAAAAAAGCCACCTGAAAAATTTAGGCTAAGTTATAGTCTGGTGCTGCTATTTGCCATGATTGTTGTCGGTTCTGTCGCTGGGCTAGTAGCTTATAGCTTTGGTAAACAAGCACTGGAGGGCGTTAACCCTTCACC
Organism: Pseudanabaena sp. CCNP1317; assembly: GCF_034931345.1. Lineage (NCBI taxonomy): Bacteria > Bacillati > Cyanobacteriota > Cyanophyceae > Pseudanabaenales > Pseudanabaenaceae > Pseudanabaena > Pseudanabaena sp. CCNP1317. The sequence goes on from NZ_JAYGIF010000016.1 coordinate 8,091, forward strand.
TGCGGGGATAAAATTACCTAAGCCAAGCCCAGCCTCCAAGCCCAAAGAGTCGCCAAAAGCTTCGCCCCAAAGTCAAACTGATGGTAAAACTTCTTTTTTTTTGGATGAAGCTGAAGTTATTGCGGAAATGCAAGCCCGATCGCAGCAAGAGTTAGGAGGACTGACTCGACCAGCTTTTGTAGCCAAGGCAAACATTAGCGATCGCAAAAGAATATACAAAAGGGTTGACCGCGCCTATAAATCAATGCGCGATCCTCTAGCGATTTCCGCCGATGCTGATGCAAGGATTGCGGCGAGAATTGCAGCTTTACGTCAGAGGGTTTATGCCAGCAGTCGCAGTACTTCCGATAATTTCGATCGCCCTGTTGCGAATAATGCTAATAGTTCGTCCGTATCTTTATCATCTGCCCCAGTCGAACTAACACCTATCCGCGATCGCTGGGAAGATCGGGACGCAGCTTTAGGAGGCAATCCTAGACAAGTTACTGTCGAGATTATTGAGGTTGCGCCAGAGCCGCCATCTGGCAGCATGTTTATGCCCCGTCAAACAACATCTAACGACGTTGAACTCAATCGACGCTGACATAGGCTTTCTACACTTTTCTTCTCAATATAGCTGTCGCCACCTATATCAAGTGTGAGGCGGCGCGAAGCGCCGCCTCACACTCTTTGGGCTTACAAGAATGGCGACAGCAATAAATGAAGGCGGCGCTTTGCGCCGCCTTCATTTATTTTGCAATGGTTTACTTTGCAAGCCATTTATTTTATGTAAATCTTACTTGGCGGTTCGAGCGAAATGAAAATCTCTGGGGAGAAAGATTATTAGTCGCGATCGCCTGTCTGGCTAGTTCGGCACGTTCACGTGATTTAGTCATAGCGCTTGAGCCACCAAAGGTTTCGCGCAGAGTTAAATAGTTTTGAATAATCAGGGCTTCATTATCGATAGAGCCTTGAGCCACTTGAGCAGGCGTTAAACGCGATCGCGCGATCGCATCGGCAACACAGGGAATCACATGGCTAGGACGATTGACATGGTGATCAAGCAGCAGCGCCACTGCAAATTCTGAGCTTAATAGTTGGGAAAGGGTAAAGCCTTGCAAAGTTTGGGTAGGCGTAAAATAAAAGCGATCAAGTCGGGAAATCGCGTGCAGTACCTGTACCGATTGCACTAGTGCATCCATCCCTGCGATCGCAAACCGCAGCGCCCAAAGTGGTTGCCGCATCAGGTTTTTATCGGCGGCATTAACTAGACGATTGCCATTGAGGGACATCCAACCCGTGATGCCATCTAGAGAAGTAACATCCAATCCAAATTGTCCAAAATAATATTGAAACTCTGACGGATAACGCCTTTTTAAATTATTGAGTAATGCAGGTAATTCGCCCTGTTGTCCTGCGCTACCTAATGTCCATTGAAATATCCCAAAACTGAGATATTGACTATCCCAAGTATTAATCGCGTCAAGGCTACCTTCATTAGCCGAAGTTACCAACATTACCTTAATTTCTGATGGACTCATTTGCACCTGTTGCAGCAACCCTGAGCCATAGGCGATAAAATCGCGCAGCTTAAAAATCCCTAAGCGATATAGCCCCAGATCCCTAGTTTTGGCAAATGGTTCTTGTTGTCCTGTATTTAGCAGCTTAGCAATCACATCACTGCCAACGGTGGTAAAAGAAATTGCAATTTTATTGGGGGGATAAACTCCCTGCAATGTGTTCCTGACCATCGCAACTTCAGGATTTTGGGCGATAGGTGGTCTTGCGACTATAGGAATGAGCAATCTTTGACCAATTTGTAGGCTTGCAGGGTTAGTAATTTTATTAATGCGGGCAATCTCGCGCCAATCACCATTAGCACCCAAAAAGCGTCTCGCGATCGCTGATAGTGTATCTCCAGCTCTAACAATATATTCCTGCATAGCTGTCTCACAAATCGAACGTTTCAAACTCTACAGGTTTAAACAGCATATTCCGATCAATTGCTGAAAAAACTTTATTATTTGCTCTGTCAGAAGTTATGGAACCACAAACTAACTTGGCGACATCAGCTCGATGGATAATTCCCGCAACCGTAGGATCTTCCGTCAGCACAGCGTTACCTGTCGCAACTTCGGACTTCAATCCTCCTGGGCGAATAATTGTGTAGGTTAAGCCACTAGCAACTAGATGCTGTTCAGCTTTTTCTTTTTCTTTGAGAATTGGCCCCAATGTTAGCAACACCTGCGGTGCAAGGGCGACAATACTATTCCCTGCGCCAATGGATGAAACAAGGATAAATCGCTGTACCCCAAATTTGACCGCCGCATCAATTAAATTTTTATTACCTTCACAGTCGGCACGTTCACCGCGATCGCTGGGCAAACCACCCATCGTCGTAATTACTACATCGATTGCACGACCATGTAGAGCCGATTCGATGTCAGCAGAATTTAAGCCATCACCAAGTACAACCTTTGCGCCTAGAGCTTCTAGCTCAACTGCATAGGTAGGGTTGCGAAGCAATACGGTGAGATTTACAGATGGCGGCTCATTTTCTAGTAACAGCTTGGCAATTTCGCGCCCAACCCCACGACTAGAACCAGCTAAAAAAATATTTTGCATAAATGTATTTTTATCAAAGTATTTTTATCAAAGTATTTTTTATCAAAAAGCTTTGCTAAGCAAAGCTTTTTGACCTTGATTAACTTGATTAAACTTTAGAGCGATCGGTAAAAATTTCATAACCAGTTTCAGTCACTAAAACTGTATGTTCAAACTGTGCTGAAAGCTGATTGTCTACAGTTACTGCTGTCCACTTATCCGCCAAAATCCTGACGCGCTTTGAACCAGCATTCAAAATTGGCTCGATCGCTAAAGTCATTCCTGGACGAAAGCGTACATTTGGTAACTGATGCGTCCGAAAGTTAAATACCGAGGGTTCCTCATGTAGATTCCGCCCCACCCCATGACCTGTAAAATCTTCAACAATCGCAAAACCATTAGCCTTAACGTGATCCTCGATCGCCCCAGCCAAATCGAGCATACAATTACCTGGCTTCACTTGCTCAATCCCCTTAAATAGGGCTTCTTCAGCCACACGCATTAACTTAGCAGCTTTCTCGCTAACATGGCCAACTGCTACGGTAATACAAGAATCCCCATGAAACCCATTTTTAAATGCGCCAGTATCAACCTTAACTAGATCGCCGAGCTTAATCACTTTTCTTGCATTGGGTATGCCATGCACAACTTCATTATTAATGCTAGTGCAAAGACTTGCAGGAAACCCACAATATCCCTTAAAACTAGGAACAGCACCCATTTCCCGAATTCGTTTCTCAGCATGGGCATCTAGATCCATGGTTGTCATCCCTGGGGCAATGATCTCCGAAATTTCTTTGAGTACCGTTGCCACAATGCGAGATGATTCACGCATATAGTCCAACTCACGTTGAGACTTAATTTCAATACCTTTGGTTTGTTTAGGAGTTGATTGCTTAGCAGGTTTTTTGCTTTCTGCGCTCGGTTTAGATCGCAGGGCACTGAGAATATTCATTAATTATTTGAGGATAGTATTTACAAGGGCTAATATATTTTTAGCCTATTAAGTAACAGGATTGGTTATTTTTAGGTCAAATAGCAGAATTTGAATAAGTAACTCGACATAATTAAAAAAACAAAACCAAAAACTGCACCGCCCGCAGCGCGGGCGGTGCAGTTTTTGAGGTTTTATATTTAATCAGATATAGTTACTTAGCAAAAAGCTCCTCATCAAACCTGATCTCCAACTACAGCACTTTTCGAGGTTCAACTATGACGCAATCTGGGATACCTCCCGTACCACCACCTTCCTCTGGTGGTGGTGTGCCACAGCCACGTACAAACCCCGCCGCAACCGCCCAGCAGCGTGTCGCACCTCCCACCAATCCTCAAGCACCTCCTAACCCTCAAGCGCAGGCTGCGCAGCAAGCCCGTGTGGGACTAACTCCCGCCCAACAGCAACAAGCAATGGCCGCACAACAAGCCCGTGCTGCTGCTGCTGCTCGCCAAGCTCAGATGTCAATTCCCACAGACACTCAAGTTACGAGTGTGCCACCACCACCAAATCCCCGTCCGCCAATTCGTCCAGGTCCACCGCCAAACTTACCAGGACTAGGTGTACCCGCGATTTTGCAGCGTAGTACAGGGCAACCCACCCTTGCCCAGATCGTCAAAGATGCCCATGAACAAGGGTGTTCTGATATCCATGCTGGTGTGAATGAACCAGTCCGTTTTCGGAGTCGCGGCTTAATGGTGACACAGGAACAGTATCCAGTCCCAGACAAGCAGACCTTTGACACTTGGTTGACGGAAATTATGGATGACAAGCAAATCCAGCAATTTCGGGACACCCTAGAGTTTGACGGAGCCACTCAGTACGAATTTGCCCGTTGTCGGATCAATGTTTTTGATTCGTTACGTGGCTCAGCGATGGTGTTGCGACTGATTCCCCTCAAGATTTTGTCGATTGACCAGCTTGGTTTGCCAGAGGTATTCCGTGAGCTTTGCTATACGCACAAAGGTTTGATTCTGGTAACTGGCCCTACGGGTTCAGGTAAATCAACTACCTTGGCGGCGATGGTGGACTTCATCAATACGGAAATGCAGAAGCATTTAATTTCCATTGAAGATCCGATTGAATTTGTGCATCAAAGTAAAAAAGCGCTGATTAAACAACGGGAAGTTGGTATCCATACCCTCAAGTTTGACAATGCTCTGAAAGCTGCTTTGCGCGAAGATCCCGACATCATTCTGATTGGGGAAATGCGTGACAAAGAAACCGTGAACACAGCGCTAAAGGCTGCTCAAACAGGACACTTAGTATTTGGAACATTACACACCAATAGTGCTGTGAAAACGATTGAGCGGATTCTCAACCTTTATGAACCTGAACAGCAAGGTCCGATGCGGATTCAAGTCTCAGAATCTTTGGTGGGAGTTATTGCTCAATCATTGGTGCGTACTACCGATGGGAAGCGAGCCGCAGTTCATGAAATCATGATCAATACTGATGCGGTGCGTGACTACATCAAGCGAGGTGAAGTGGATGAAATTGAGGCGCTAATTCCTAAATGTACCTATGAAGGAATGGTCAATATGAACCAGTCACTCTATAAGCTCTACGAAGATGGTCGGATTACCGAAGAAACTGCCGTAGAGAACTCTCCGAAGCCCAATGAAATGGCACAAATGCTACGCGGTCGCATGTAATAGTAAATGCCCCTAAGGGGCATTTACTATTTGTATTTACTATTTTAGGATGATTACTTCGCCCCGATCGCTTGCAGCTTTAAACTCTTCACCAAAATTACAATGGGCTAGCTCACCGAGTTGAATATTGTGCTCAAAGTCTGGTAATGATGCATTGATTTCGAGCGATCGCAGACAGAGTGAGAGACGAGTTATTTCAATGGACTCTTCAACAACATCACAACCAAAAAGATTGTGTTGCAAGATATGCGTTATTACTTCTGTTGGTGTTTGGTGTGCGATCGCTTCTACATTATCTGAATTGACTGAAAACTTAGTTAATAGATAATGAATGCGCTCATGTTCAGAAAGCAAAAATTCTAGAGCCGTTGCGAGAAATACACCTGCACCACATTTAGGATGGACAATTTTAATTTTTAATAAACGTTCTTGATATTCTTGGCAGTAAGCCAAAGTGTCTTGCGTAAATTGTTGATCTTCATGGTGATGATTCTTGGCGATTGAAAGATGCTGCTGCAAGGTGCGAATTACTGATTCACTATGTAAAATTGCTTTGCAAGGTAATTTAGGTGTGCGACGTTTACTGAGATTACTTAAATCTTTACGATACTGGGATAGCTCTTTAATTGATTCATCAAACAGACAAGTCATAATGTGGCGCGTGATATCTTCGTTAAAGTCAAAGCGGGCAATTTCTTTAATCTGACGACATAGCTCATCACCCACAAACAGAGCTTGATCTAAAATGCGATCGCTCACAAATAGACTAAATGGATAAGCGTTAATGGGGATGTGATAATTCGCATTACCATTTTGAACCCAATTAAATATGGCTTTATAGTTTTCCCAAATTGGTTGCACAATGTAAGGGTTTTTAAACTCGTAAGCATCCTTAATTAAATTTTCAGGTAATAGCTGTCGATCTTCACAATAAGCGACAAACAAGATTCGATTCAAAAGCTTTTGGGCTTGATAAATGGCGATCGCGATCGCATCTTCGGGTTTGATCTGGAGAGGATTTTCGGCATCTTCAACGGGATGGGCTAAGAGTTGCAACCGATAGCGGAAATCTTTAATCAGTTGACTACGAATTTTGTAATAGTGACTGTAGAAATTTTTGAGAACTTCAGACTCTAGTTGATGCGATTCTTCTAGTAAATGGGTGGTACGCGATCGCTCTTCACTATTGGCAATTCCCCTCAGCAGAGTCCGCCTCGACAATAAAAAATAAAAGGATTTGAGTTGTTCTAGATCTGCCAAAGATTCCCAAGCAAATCTCTGGCAAAACAAACTTGATACATCGCGATGATAAAGACATATTTCTCGATAATCCAAGACGATTAGCCATTCAGTTGCTTCATGCTCTGGATCGGGCTTAACGATCGCCCCTTCTTCGGCAGCATTAACTCGGATTTCGGCAATTACATTGACTGAGGTTTCCGTAAAAAAACCGAGGGCAGGATGGGGATGTAGTTCTAATTCCCATGTGCCTCCATTGTTTTCAAAAGGAGACTTATATCCCAAAATATCAACAAAAATATCATGGAGAAACTGCGCCTCGGCAAGCAGATTGGACGGTTCTCCATCCTTGGCAAAACATAGCCATTTTTGGATTATTTGAAAGCGATCGCCCAAATCTCTTGGAAAGCCAAAGGAACTAATCCGCTTGGCAAGTGGCTTAGGATGAAATAGAGAATAGTAAGGCGATCGCTGATTCATTCATCTTTGACGGCATTTTGAGCTAATAAATTTTCGGCAGCTACTTCTGCTAGTAAAGTTTCTCGCTCTTCAGGAGACATTTCCTCTAACTTCTTGGTGAGCACTGCTTTTTTGTACTCATCTAGCTGCTGATTGTAAGTCATCGTCTTTGTGACAGCCCGAAACACATAGGTGGAGATCCAAGCGATTAATACACCTACTAAAACCACTTGACTCCAAACACCCGCATTAGTCGCATCCAATCCAGAGGAGCGAAACAGCCAAAAGGCAACTCCACCAAATCCAAAAAAAGCAAGGGTAATTGCTAGGGCATCAATGCGGCGCATATTTTTAATCTCTGAAATATTTTTCGTTAAACTGAGCAGGAAGCGCTCAGTTTAATTCAGGCTCAAATTTGCCGTGCTGTGGGTCGAAAGTTAAAGAAGGGAGAAAGTAGTAACAGTCCTGGAAAGAAGAAAAAGGCAAGAAAGCATAGAAATACTCTTTCTACAGATCCTGTTTTGTACCAACGCGCCTTGAAATAAAACAACACGATTAAGGGGATCACCAGTAAATATGTACCTGCGATCGCGGCATAGACAATTGCAGCCAATATGGGGGCAGAAAGAAGCAAAGACATATTTCTAGCTAGATAAAATTGTGTGGATGTATCTATCTAGCAATTGTAACAGGATAGTAATCGACAAATCGAATATGAAACTGATTTTGGTGTTTCCCTCGCCTTTGGCACGGGAAACACCAAAATCAGTTTTTTGAAAGCCCGCCGTAGGTGGGCTTTCAAAAAAACAATCTTTAAATAATGCGAATCGCCGATCAAATTATTTGATTTTAGGTTGGTGCGGTGGTAATATAAGAAACGCTGAAAATTTTACCCGAATAAATCCCTAAGAACTGTGGCACCTCAACAACAAAAGATTCGGATTCGTCTCAAAGCTTTCGATCATCGCCTGCTAGATTCATCCTGCGAAAAAATCGTCGAAACTGCTAATCGTACAAACGCTGCGGCTGTTGGTCCTATTCCTCTGCCAACCCGTCGTCGTATCTATTGCGTTCTCAGATCTCCTCACGTAGACAAAGACTCCCGTGAGCATTTTGAAACCCGTACCCATAGTCGGATTATTGATATTTACCAACCATCGGCAAAAACTATTGATGCATTGATGAAGCTTGATTTAGCGGCTGGTGTGGACATCGAAGTTAAGCTCTAGAGTTCAACTTTCAAGTTCAACACAAGCAAAATTTCAGGAAAGCCCAGACTTATGAAAGTGGCTAATTGGTGACGAAAGTGTTACTGAGTTTAATGCTTTCATAACTCTGGGCTTTTTAATTTTGTAGGGAATGGGGCGCTTCGCGCCCCATTCCCTTTTTAGATTTTGGATTTGGTTTACACTAGTTTGGAAGCTGCTAAGCTTCAAAATCTAGCTCTAAGGAATGAAGATGCTGAAAAAGCTAAAGATTAAATACCTTTTGGCATTTTTGTTGGCGGCGATCGCCACAGTAATGTCGATAATGCTCGGACATGGGTGGAGTCCCGCTGATGCTCAAAATCAGCCACAGGTTCAGGCTCAAACCCCATCTGCGGAAACTAGTATTAAAACTGTAAGCTTGCAAAATGCGGGGTTACAACTGCAAGAGATCGCTCAAGGAATTTATGCCCTAGTTGCTAGCACTGATTTCCCACCTGCGAGTCCTGCGGTAGCGATCGCTAATGGTGGTTTTGTGATTGGTAGTGATGGAGTGTTGGTGATTGATCCATTCCAAACCCCTGAACTAGGAGAGCTGATGATCTCCACCGTCAAATCATTGACAGATAAGCCAATCAAGTATGTTTTGAATACGCATTATCACTCTGATCACACAGGAGCAAACTCAGTTTTCGTGAAGCGGGAGATCCCTGTGATTGGACGCGGCGTAATTCGCGAATATATTCAAAGCGGTAAAAATAATACTGGTGGTATTACGCCGCCGACGGTGATTATTAATAGTCAAACAGATCTTTGGCTAGGCGATCGCCAAGTTAGGATTGAGCGCGTAGATGGACATTCGGCGGGAACCGATCTAGTAGCCTACATACCTGATGCCAAAGTCCTATTTTCAGGGGATATGGTATTTAATAAGCGGATTCCTTACACTGCTGATAGTGATATTCGTCAATGGCAAGGAAGTCTGTATCGCTTAATTGCTACTTATCCTGATGCAAAGGTTGTCCCAGGACATGGGGATGTCACCGATGTAACTGGTTTACAGGCTCAACAGGCTTATTTCAGTTGGTTAGAGCGCACGGCTTTGGAATGGAAAGGTCAAATTTTGTCTAAGGAGCAAGTGTTAGAAAAATTTGCCAAGGTTCCTGATGCTTACAAAGATTACAAATTTAAGGCGATATATCCTCTTAACTTAGATTCAGCCTATGAGCAGTTTACTCGTAGTGCCACGATTCCTTTGATTCCATAGTTTGTTCTACTTAACATCAGAAGACAAGTAAGCGCAAGCCGAAATTTCTATCTTTTTGATTAGCCGTACAAGTAATGATCACTTGTACGGCTTTTTATTAATAATGTCAGTTTAAAGTGTGGCAAAACTATCAACAGGCGATCTTATCAAGGCAAAATTAAAAAGGAAAAAGGAAAAAATGGATGATGATATTTATCGCGATTTAGCTGAAGTATAATAAATTCAAGTGTTTAGCTGTCCAAAGACATGACACCAAAAACCTTTCCAGAATCTAAAATTAACCTCGTCAAGCGATCGACCGATCCCAACACAGCACTAAGTCAAAACTGGATTAACAAACCTTGTAAAACCGAGTAAACAATTATGGCGTGGAAAGATCGAATTACAACAGATCCATCTGTCTGTCATGGTAAAGCCTGCATCAAAGGAACGAGAATCATGGTATCAGTCATTCTCGACAACCTCGCTGCCAGAGTCAGCCAAGCTGAAATCTTGCAAAGTTACCCTACCTTGACCTCCGAGGATATTTTTGCCGCTATTAGCTATGCTGCCGAATTAGCCCGTGAGCAAATCGTCTTACTTCCATTACCAGCAAGTGCATGAAATTTAAGATTGACGAAAATCTCCCCATAGAATTAGCTGATTTACTGCAAAATGAAGGCTATGACGCATCGACCATCTATTCTGAATCCTTAAAAGGAGCAAAAGATCCTACTGTCATCGCTGTATGTCAACAAGAACAACGAGTTCTAATTACACTAGACTTAGACTTTGCCGATATTCATCGATATCCCCCACAAAACTATGTAGGGATTATCGTCCTAAGAGTTTACAGGCAAGACAAACCATATTTGATGTCATTCTTTCAGAAACTAATCCCAGCGATCGCTCAACATCCATTAAAAGGACATTTATGGATCGCAGAAGAAGGGAAACTTAGAATTCGATAGCGATTCTTTATGTGATTTTTGAGAAGCGATGTAGCCTAAAAACTGTGAGAATATGGAGAAGCGCGGCAGAACTATCAACTTATAGCGATCGCCAATTCGTACAATAAAGTAAAGCCTCACAGGAAATAACTGCTATGCTCACCCGCTATCTGAAATTGCCTTTGCTAATTGGTCTGAGTTTACTAGCGGCGATCGCCTCTGTTATTTTCACCGTATCTCATGCTGATGCCTTGCAAGCAATGCTTAGACCCAATACTCCCAAACTTGGCGATACGGTATCGGTTTGGATTGCTACTGATAAACCTGCAACCACGCCGCCAACAGTATCGGTAAATAACCAACAATATCCTGCCTTCCCCATGACTCAAAATCGTTGGCGAGCATTTATTCCCACGACTCCACTCGATAAGGCTGGGCTGAGACAAGTGATAGTCAAGGCTGATGGTTTACAACAAACTTTGCCAATGCAGCTAGGCGATCGCAAATTTCCGACTCAAAGTATTTGGATTAATAATTCGGGTAGTGGATCAGAACCTACAGATTATGAATGGGACAAAGTTTCAGCTTTTAAAAAATTAGTGACCCCTCAGAAATTCTGGAATGGTGCATTCCTCAGACCGAATGACGGTGAAATTACGGCAGGTTTTGGGATTCAGCGTTATTACAATGGTGTATTCGCTGATGACTATTACCATCGGGGTGTGGACTATGCAGGAGGCACTGGTTCCCCTGTAATTGCCCCAGCCTCTGGATATATCCGCTTAGTGGGAACTGTATCTCAGGGCTTTATTTTGCATGGAAATACGATCGGGTTAGATCATGGTCAGGGCGTGGCAAGTATCTTTTTGCATCTTAGCAAAATCTATGTGAAAGAAGGAGATTTTGTGAAGGCTGGTCAAGTGATTGGCGCGGTTGGCTCGACGGGTGCTGTCACTGGTCCCCATTTACATTGGGGGCTATATGTCAATGGTGCAGCGATCGATCCTGTTGCTTGGCGATATGAAGGTGTCGAATAGCTGTCCTGATAAGCTTATAAAAGATTTGCCCTCATCCCCCAGCCCCTTCTCCCAAAGCGGGAGAAGGGGAGCAAGATAACTTTTCTTGTTCCCCTCTCCCTTCTTGGGAGAGGGGCTAGGGGTGAGGGTCTTAGAAACTTCTGCGAAATATAAGCCAGAGATCGCTATGACAATTAACCCTGAACAATTATTAGAACTTGCTCTCAAATCGGGAACTGAAGCAGCCGAAGTATACGCTTCAAGCTCAGTTTCCCGACCCGTATTTTTTGAGGCAAATCGGCTGAAGCAGCTAGAAAGCATTGACTCAGAGGGTGTGGGGTTACGGATTTGGAAAGATGGCAAAGTAGGCTTAGCGATCGCCTATGGAGCCGTAGAGCCTGAAGATTTGGTTCAGCAGGCGATCGCCTTGAGTGCGTTAAATGAACCTGAAGAGATCTTATTGCGCGAATCAACTGTTACTGACTATCCCCAACTTTATGGACAGGAAGTTACTGTTGAGCAGATGGTGGATTGGGGAAAACAGGCGATCGCGCAGGTTCTCGCTCATTACTCTGAGGCTGTGTGTGGTGCGGATTGGGATTGTGGTCGCGAAACGGTACGCATCCTCAATAGCAAAGGTTTAGACTGTGGCTATACTGATATTACGGTAGATGGCTCTCTGAGTGCAGAGTTAACGAGGGGAGATGACTTTCTCAATGTTTGGTATGGTCAATCGGAACGGGGTAATTTACCACCTGATGCGATCGCCAAAAAAGTTTTGCAATATCTCGATTGGGCGAAAAAAAATGCTCCTGCTCCATCGGCAAAATCGCCTGTGATCTTTACGGGCAAAGCGGCAGATTTGTTATGGGGTGTAGTGGCGATCGCTATGAGTGGGCGACAGGTGCAGCAAAAGGCGACACCTTGGCTAGACAAAACTGGACAGCCTGTAATTTCTGATATTTTCACGGTCACCCAACATCCTAATTTTGGCGTTTATAGTTCTCCCTTTGATGATGAAGGTACACCAACACAGGAAGTTACTTGGATTGATCGCGGGATTTTGCAAGGGTTTTATGGTGATATACGTACTTGTAAAGAGTTGGGAATTAAGGCGACAGGCAATGGCTTTCGCGGAGATTTAGGCAATTATCCTAGTCCTGGATTGTTTAATTTGGCGATCGCGGCAAGTCAAACGATCCAAGGTGACATTTTGGAACTCGCGGCAACCTTAAAAAATGGCTTAATCGTCGATCAGGTCTTAGGTGATGGTATGGATCTGTCAGGGGATTTTTCGATCAATGTGGATTTGGGCTACCGCGTTAAAAATGGCAAAATTATCGGACGGGTCAAGGATACGATGCTATCGGGAAATGTCTATACTGCGCTCAATCATGTGGTGGCGGTAGGCAGCGATCGGCAATGGCACGGTTCGCTATATGTACCTGCGATGATTGTTGAAGGGCTATCAATCACATCTCGATAAGTCACAACATAAAGCATTTACCGATCAAACGAACCACAAGAAAATTTTTGAAAGCGTTGCAAAGCAACGCTTTCAAAAATTTTCTTGGTTTGGGTTTGAGCGCAAAGCGCTGTAAAAGTGGCGACAATTTTGTGAATTAAAAACCAAACCCTGTAAGGGTTTTAAAGACACAAAATGGCGTAGCCATTTTGTGTCTTGGTATAATTCACGAGCAATTGCTATAATGTCTGAGTCACTTTTGTGAATATATTCGTAATTTGATCAAGAGAGACTGTAGCTCAGTTGGATAGAGCGATCGCCTCCTAAGCGATAGGTCATCGGTTCGATCCCGATCAGTCTCGTTAATCACAGCGCTTTGCGCTCAAACCCAAACCAATAAATCTGTTAAAAGTGTTGCTCTGCAACACTTTTAACAGATTTATTGGTTTGGGTTCAGATAAAGTACCGCGCTGCGGCACTTTATCTAAACTCGATCAATGCTGATGCGATCGTCAAAGACAAAACATTCACCTTCCCAAACACTTTCTTCCTTTGGTACTTCTTCTATATATTTGAGAATGCCTCCCTGAAGATGATATACCTCGCTAAAACCTTGAGACAGCATATAGGCACTAGCCTTCTCACATCGAATTCCGCCTGTGCAGAACATAGCAACTTTTTGATGTTTCTCAGGGCTTAGTTGTGCTTGTACATAGTCAGGAAACTCACCAAAAGTTTCTAGATTAGGATTGATCGCCCCTTTAAATGTGCCAAATTCCACTTCATAGTTATTGCGTGTATCAATCACAATCACATCAGGATCAGCAATTAATGCATTCCAATCTTGGGGTGCAACATAAGTACCAACTCGATATCTAGGATCAATATCTGGCACACCTAGAGTCACAATTTCTTTTTTAAGCCTTACTTTCATCTTTTGAAATGGAATTCCGTCACAATAGGATTCCTTATGCTCTAAGTTGTGAAGACGGGGATCGTTACGCAAATGGTCTAATAAAGCATTGATCGCTTCGCGACTACCTGCGATCGTGGAGTTAATCCCTTCCTTAGCTAATAGGATCGTCCCTTTAAGTTTGAGAGCATTACAAAACTCCTTGAGTGGAGTTCGCATGGTTTCGTAATCTGATAATTCTGTAAAATGATAAAACGCAGCCACCACAAAAGGTTCTATCGGCTCTTGCTGATTGGCTTGAACTGCCTGACTAATTTGTGATTGCAGACGATTTACTTGTTTGATCCTAGTCATTTGCCCAGAAACTTGCTTACAGACGGATTACTTTCTCTATAAACTAATATAGCGCTTTACGTTATCCATAGGAAAACGCTATATGGCAAAGAAAGTTTTGCTTAGGACATAAAATCCAAATAAATGAAGGCGGTGCAGAGCAACGCCTTCATTTATTTGGGTTTTGATTTGTCCTAGCTATTTCTTTCTTTGTTATACCTATGGAACAAGGCGCTTAAACTACTTGTCTTGCTATATTATTGGATCAGCGATCGCATTTTGTTTGTAACTATAGGCTTTTCTCTATATGTCTAGTGTCATCATTCAAGGAGCCAAACACAGCTATAGCCTCACTTCTCCTGCTCAGTCGAAGCATAAAGCTCCTACAATTGCCTTTTTGCATGGTTGGATGCTAAGTAAAGCTTATTGGCAACCATTGATTGCTCAGTTACAACCTGATTTTCAATGTTTAGCCTATGATCTACGGGGGTTTGGACTTTCGGAAATTGGCGATCGCGATGAATACTCGCTAATTAGCTATGCGAGGGATTTAGAAGAATTGCTTGATCGTTTAGAGATTTCTCAAGTTTGGTTGGTGGGGCATTCTCTCGGTGGTGCAATTGCTCTATGGGCTGCTAATTTATTAAGCGATCGGGTTTTGGGTGTGGTTTGCCTGAATGCGGGTGGGGGCATTTATATCAAAGAAGAGTTTGAGAAATTTCGTACCGCAGGTAAAATTCTTTTAAGATTGCGTCCCCAATGGCTGAAGAATCTTCCCTTAGTTCATGCCCAATTCGCTAAAGATAGTGTTTACAGCACCTTAGATCGTGATTGGGGGAGACAAAGAGCGATCGATTTTGTCTCTGCCAAATATCCATCCGCGAGAGGAACTTTGCTGGGTTCTACTAGTGAAGTAGAAGTTCACAAATTGCCGCAGATCGTATCGAAGTTGAGACAACCAGTTTATTTTGTTGCTGGTGCAAATGACAAAATTATGGAACCAAAGTATGTAAGCCATCTTGCTAGTTTTCATCATTCTTTTAATAGCTATGGTGAGAATGTATTTGAACTCCCTAACTGTGGACATATGGCAATGCTGGAGCAGACAAATCTATTGCATAGTCTGTTATTAGATTTATTAGCCAAACCCGTTACTTCAAATTGTCTCTAGTGGATAGGATGCGCGAAGCGCATCCTATCCACTAGAGACAATTGGCGGCGCTAAGCGCCGCCAATTGTATTTTGGGTCTAGCTATAAATAGATTGCTCAGAACGTGATTCTACTAAAATCACAGGGATAAGACTTGTTTCTAAAACTGCTTGAGAAACGGAACCCACTAGCACCTGTTCCCAAGGTTGATGTCCTCGCTTGCCAATTACGATATCCGTTACTTTGCGAGACTCCGCCACACGAATTATCTCTTCGGCAACTGTGCCTGTGACGCTCAAAAACTCATAGCGAATATCTGATAACAGATTTTGTGATTTTCTTTGCAAAAGCGCGATCGCCTGTTGATCGCCAAGATTATCCACATACAACACAATCACCTCGCCATCACTGCGCCTTGCTAGGTCTGCGGCTTTAGTTAGAACATCTGTTGCTAGGGCAGAGTCATCGACAGCGGCAAGGAAAACTGGACAACCCGAAATCGCTACTTTGGTGAGATCGACTTCGCCACGTTCTAGAAGTTTGGGGGCAAAGGTAGGAATCGCCCATGCCCCCAAAGGAGCAGTGACTAAAATCGAAAGCGCGGCGATCGCTAAAATTGTCTCACCTCCAGCAATTCCCTGCGCCAAAGGAATTGCCCCAATAGCAGCCTGTACTGTCGCCTTGGCGGAGTTAGCTGGCAATAAAAACAACTGCTCTTTCCATGTCCAATTACTCCCTACAGTAGACAGATACCAACCTAGCGATCGCCCGACCAAAGTTCCAATTCCTAATATCAACAGCCCTATTAGTAGATTATTACCTAAAACATTCAGTTGAATACTTGCTCCTAGTAGCACAAATAAAATTATTTCGGCGATCGTCCATAAACTATCAAAGCCACCCCGTAGTCTTCGAGCTAGAGGTGCATCTAGTTCTATTAAGAAAAATCCCATCGCCATCACCGCCAAATAGCCAGAGAAAACAGGAAGATGGTCAGCTAGTACTACCAACCAGAGAGCGATACTTGCGGAAACTAAAGAATCTTGAACAGCATTTTGAGTCCAATTCTGCTTGATTAATAGTGATACTAGCATTCGAGCTGATGCCCATCCCATTAGTACACCTAATGTAATTTGGATGATGACTTGAAATGGAAGTAATTGCCAAGGGGTGAGGGTAATCCCTAGTAATGTGATACCCGTTGCTGTGCTTTGGGATAGAAATGTGAGCAGTAGACTAAACACCAGCAATAGCATCACATCCGACAAGGCACTACCTGTGAGAATCGCATCGGGAATCCCTTTAGTGACTCCCCAACCCAAGCTTTTCAGTCGTAGCATCGCGGGTACGATGACAGCAGGAGATTCTGCGCCAATAATGCAGCCTAGTAATAGCCCCGTTAAAAAATCAAACTGAAGTAACCACATGGACGCAAAGGCGATCGCGATCGCTTCACAAGCCGCAGGTAAAAATCCCAGTCTTAAGGCGACAGTTCCCTGTTGAGCGAGTTTTTCACGATCAAGTCCCAACCCTGCTTTCATCAAAATCACCATCACGGCGATCGTGCGGAGGGACTTGGCCGCACCTAGCACTTCGGAACTAATTACATTGCCTACCTGCGCTCCTAAAAGAACGCCCACCAGTATCATGCCAACAAGGGCAGGGACTTGCAGCCGTCGAGCGATCTGCCCGACAAAGAAACCCATCATCAAAATCCAAATAATACTTTCTAACATCACGTCACGTTGATTTTGAAATGTTGAACGTGACTTGTAGAGGAAAGATTGATCTAGGCATCCGCGCAGCCCTACCTTTCCGCCACAAGTCGGAATAAGTAGGAGCCATCAGCCTAAACGTTATAAAAGCAATTTATAGCGTAAAGCGGTTTCGGCAAGCTCCATTGCCATCTCTACTTTTATACCATTGAGTGAGACAAAAAATGTAGAGGCAATTCATAAATTGCCTCTACATTTTTCAAAAGAAACCTAAATAAACGCCAAGATTCCCGATTTTTTCTAAATTTGCAAGTAGTTTTTATCCCAAACCACAAAATAGCTACACCATTTTGTGGTTTTAAACCTCTTACTGGGTTTGGTTTTTAATTCACGAAAGTGTGACAACACTTTCGTGAATTGGTATTACTTGCTCAGACAAAGACAGGGATATTAACCTATAATTTCAAAGCTTTCTTGCATATATAGCAATCCTAAATAGGTTGTGAGAGTGCGCCCCTTCGGGGCGCACTCTCACAACACTCAAAATCTTACAACTCATTTAGGAGCGCTATAGCAATCCTAATTCATTTGTGAGAGTAAATAGTTTGGGATAATGTGCCACTCTGTGGCGCATTATCCCAAACTATTTAGGGTTGCTATAGCTGTAGCAATACAATCCTAGATCTCGATCTCTAATGAAAAAAAAGGATAACTGGTTTCATATTGCCCTACGTTGGAAAGGCTCGGTAGTTCCAGAAGTCTTGCCGCGATCTCTACTATGTGGACTATTTGGGGTTGTTGTTTATCTGCTTCACATATTAAAGCTGAGGGTCTCACTCCCTATTTTTGGTAGTATAATCCCCAATATTGTGCTGGGCTTATTACTTGTATTTCGCACCAATACAGCCTATGAACGCTTTTGGGAAGGACGAAAAGCATGGGGAACCCTTGTAAATACGGTGCGAAACCTATCGCGACAAATTTTAGTAGCAATTTCAGAGCATCATCCAAGAGATCGTCAAGCTAAAGTTGCGGCAGTTAAGTTATTACCAGCTTTTGCGATCGCCTTAAAACTACATTTGCGATCGGAACCAATTAATGCTGAACTCGAAGCTAACCTCTCTTCTGAACAATTTCATCGCCTCAAAACGATGAATCATCCACCCCTTGAAATTGCCTTTTGGATTAGCGGCTATCTTCAAGAACAAGCCCAACAAAACAAGCTTGATCGCTACCAGCTTAGTGATATGATTCGACTTTTGCATCAAATGGTTGATGTCACAGGTATTTGTGAGCGGATTCTTAGAACCCCAATACCCCTTGCCTATTCTATCCATTTAAAGCAATTATTGATGATTTATTCCCTATCACTTCCATTCCAAATGGTCGATCAATTAGAATGGATGACTGGGCCAATCGTCGCCTTGATTAGTTTTACTCTCCTAGGAATTGAAGAAATTGGTATCCAAATTGAAGATCCCTTTGGTCATGATGCCAATGATTTACCCCTAGATAATATCTGTAATAACATGATGCAAAATATTGAAGATTTACTGTTGGTCAGCATGGATAAGGAGTCGGTAATTTAACCAAGAACCAATTTGAGATGGCGATGCAAAGCATCGCCATCTCAAATTGGTTCTTGGTTTTATACAATATTTAGCAAAATATCATTAATCATCTCTGGCACTTCATCCTGCGGACAATGCCCCGCATTAGGAATGTCAATAAATTCCTTGATACAATCAAATCTTGTAAAAGACTTACGACCTAATTCTATCGGCTCCCAAGGATCGCGATCGCCCCATAACACGATCGCCTCACAGGGTAAAACCGCCAGTAGATCTTCAGGTCTTGGACCCTGAGAATAACGCACAAAAGCCATAAATACATCAACAGCATTGGGATTTTGAGCAGGCTTGATTAAGATTTCAATTAACTCATCGGTAATAGCACTCCGATCTACATAGGCTTGCGACAAAATTTGTTTTACCGATCGCGGTTGGCGTACTTGATCGAAAAACAATTTGGCGATCGCCCGATTACCCAAGATATTTTGAACAGTCTTTACTCCTAAGCGTTTCAACCAAGGCATAGATAATTGATTTTGTTCTTGTAATAGACGTAATGAACAATTAATTAAGACTGTTTTGGCAATCATCTCAGGCGCATAGATCGCCGCTTGCATAGCCACCACTGCGCCGATCGAATTACCCACCAATATGGCGCGATCACCCACCACTTCATGCACAAAATCGGCAACCTGATGCCCCCAAGTCTCGAAGGTATAGGGCAACTCACTCGGTTTTGGCTGTGCCGAAGATCCAAACCCTATTAAATCAATTGCATAAACTCTAAATTTTTGTGCTAGGACTGGCACATTTTTGCGCCAATGCCCCACCGAAGCACCAAAACCATGAATGAGGACAATTGCAGGTTTATCTTTTTCTAATCCTTGATCCTCTAATCCCTCCGCGCAATAACCAATCTTATAGCCGCGCCATGTCCAAAAGCGATCGGCAAACTTACGGTAATCAAAAAACATGGCAACAACTTAATTTATGGGCTAGAAAGAGGTAATACAAGGGTTCGTCTTCTTTCTGAAAAGTAAACTTATGTGAAGCAATTAGAACTAGCTAATTTCGCCTATCCTATCATTGACTAGAGATTAGCCTCTCGTAATTATATTTAGCTTATTTAGCCCCAAACTCATTGTATGTTTGGGAATAGGTATTTTTATAACTTTTCGATAACATTTTGGAGATTTAAACGTGGCTCTTCCTTTGTTGAATTACGCTCCAGCTTCGCAAAATTCTCGCGTTGCTGGTTTTACAGTCGGTAGTGATAACACACCTCGCATTTATAACACTGCAAACTTACTCTCTAGCAGTGATCTAGATGAGTTGATTGAAGCTGCATATCGTCAAATTTTCTTCCATGCTTTTGCAACCGATCGCGAAGTTACTCTAGAATCGCAATTGCGTTCTGGCAATATCTCGGTCAGACAGTTTGTGCGTGGACTAGTACTCTCCAAGACTTATAGAAGCAGTTTTTATGACAAAAACAGCAACTATCGTTTTGTAGAGCAAACTGTACAGCGTGTTCTTGGTCGTGATGTTTATAGCGAAAAAGAAAAAATTGCTTGGTCAATCGTAGTTGCGACCAAAGGTATTGAAGGCTTTATTGATGCATTGCTCAACAGCGATGAATATCTTGAAGCTTTTGGCGATGACATCCTGCCTTACCAACGTCGTCGGGTTCTACCTAGCCAAAGAATTGGCGAAGTGCCTTTCAACCTCAAGTCTCCTCGCTACGATGCATACCATCGCGCACAGTTGGGCTTCCCTCAACTTATCTGGCAAAATACTGTCCGCAGCTATGTGGTTACCGACAGAGCGCCAAAAACAGGCGATCCAGCTTTGTTCTTGAATATGGCTCGTAGCATTTCGGCTACTCCTTCTACCTCAACCCCTGTATCTGCTCAAAACCTTGACTACGAACGTTTAGTTCCTCGTCGCTAAATCTCACTTAAAGAGCAAGTTGTAAAACGTCTTACTCTTTAAAACCCAGAAAGCAAAGGGGGCGCTAAGCGCCCCCTTTGCTTTGACTGCAAATTACTATAAAATTTGTTGGTCTCCTTAAGTCTTGTCTTTATTTTTCACTATTTTCACAAATGGATATTCATCAATTTCTCGAACTCTTTGTCGGTCGCTGGCGATCGCAACGCAGCGATCATCAATTTAGTAAGGGAAATGGTAGTGATACTCGTTCTGTGATTGAGATTACTGCCTTAAATGTTGATGATCCAGAATTGATGGCAATTTGCCAGAAGTATGACATTGATCCAAATACTGTCATGCATCCGATGAAGATGTCATGGGAAGAAGAATCCCTAAGCAGTAATAAGCCCAAAGGTAATGCTTTAATCGTGCCTGTCCCTAACAATCTCGATTCACCCCAAAAAGGCTTGATGTTGACCAAACAAGGTAAGGGTGTCTATGAGCTTGGTGCAGATGAAGCTCTCACAATTCATACAGTGACTGCTCAAAATGTGATCGAAGAGCGCATTTGGTATGGAAATCCTAACTTAAGATTTCGCGTGGCAACATTGTTACAGGGCGATCTTGCTAGCGATCGCTGCGTCCAATCTTCTAAGTTTTATTCGGAAATTCGCAGTATTCCACCAAAGGCATAAAATATAGCTGTAGTCACTTGTATTAGTACAAATCAAAACCCAGTAATAGAATGGCGGCGCGAAGCGCCGCCATTCTATTACTGGGTTTTGCCGCATTTACTTTATGTCTTTAAGAGATGTGATACTAATGTCCAGACTTCTAAGCCGATAAAACCTGCTAAAAAGATAAAAATTGCAATATTTAAACCAGCTTTAATTTTTTCCATATGCTTACTTTATTTAGACTCTGTAAATAGGTTTAGAAAGACGTAGAACGAACATTACTTAGCCCGCCCAATCCTAAAGCACTCAACCTCAAACCAAGATATTTTTGGAAAGTGGTGCTTCGCACCACTTTCCAAAAATATCTTGTGGTTTGTCTGATTGATAATTGTTGTGATCTATTCCAGCCTGTCATATTTTGATGAATTAAGTGCTTAAATAAACCAAATAATTTTGACTAGAAAAATCATCCCTTTATTCTAGTTGAGTTAAACTTAACCGTTATTACATTCAAGTGTGAGGATGTACTGCTGTGAATTGGGTCAAAAGGTTTAGTATTCTCGGCTCTGTAGCGATCGCATCTTTGACGATCACCCAAGCCGCCTCGGCACGTTTTGTGATTTTTGTTGCAGGTAATGATGCTGCAACACTACAGAGAGTTCGCACCGTCTCCCCAACTGCTTTTGCAACCAAAATCAACGATCAACCTGTAATTCAAGCAGGTACGTTTAACTCTGAAACTAGTGCTGATAGCCTCGCGATCGCCTTACAACAATCGGGGTTATCTGCTCAAAAGTATTTTAGAGCTTCAGGCGGAAAGGAAGGTAATGTTCAAGTTCCTTTCCCAGAGACCACCTCATCCTCAGTAGTCTCTTTGCCTAACCCCCAACAGGTTATCATCCAACCAAGTTCTACCGTCCAACCAGTAAGCTTTCAGGTGGACTCTCAACCCCAAGTATTTAGCTCTGTACCTCAACCAGCGATCGCCTATAACCAAAACCAATATCAGCAGATCACAACCAATACTGTCGTTCCTCAAGTACAGACACAGCAAGTGCTTGTACCTCGTTGGCAGCAAGTACTAGTTCCAGAAACTCGCCAATTTGTAACCCAGACAGTTGTACCCCAAACCCAAATTGTGCAATCAGGTTATTTGCAACCAACTGCTTACACACAATCAGCAGCAACCTCTTACGTGCAACCGAGTGTGCAAGCGACAGGTTATACCCAAACCACTGGTTATGTGCAGCCTCAGACAGGATTTATTCCTGCGGCATCTGCAACAACAGTAATGCCAATGACCTACGATAACTCTATTGTTGCACCTAGTAACTTTGCAGTGCAGCCTCAGCCAATCTCTACCTTTACAGGTACAACCACCAACGCCCCTCAGCTACCTCAGGCTGCTCAAAATTCAGCTTTCCGCTACGTGGCGGCTGTACCTGCAACTGCAAACAATCAATTTTTGCTGTCACGAGTGCGTCAATATGTTCCTAACGCCTTTTTCTCTAACTCTGGGCGGGGTACTTATATCCATGCAGGTGCTTACCAAAGTCGCGATTCAGCAGAAGCAGTATCTCGCTATCTGCGATCGCAAGGTGTTGACTCACGAGTTCTTTACTTCTAAATATGCCTGTGAATAGCACTTCAGACATTACCCCTGATCCTAGCCAGAAATCAGTACGTCGCCTCAAATGGCTTGAGCCTGTCGCCTTGCTTTTTCCCAGTGGCTTTTGGCTGATCGCATTTTTGATTATTCCAACGGCTTTTATTTTAATTCAGAGCCTTGTCCCTCTAGGTAAAACTGAGTTTGGGCTAGATAACTACCAAAGAGTATTTGAGTACGTTGGTGGTAACTTTATCTATCTAGTCGTCGTATGGCGATCGCTGCTTTATGCAATGATCACGACGGGATTTTGTCTGGTTTTAGGCTTCCCTGTCGCTTACTGGCTGGCGGTGATTGCGCCTAAGCGCTGGCGCAATATTTTGCTACTGCTATTTGTCTTACCCCTTTGGACTTCATCCCTATTGAGATCCTATGCATGGATTACAATTTTGCGTCCGACAGGAGTTTTAAATACCTTTCTTAACTTCATTGGGCTATCAGGGATCAATGTTTTAAACAAGGCGGAAGGAGTAATTATTGGCATGATTTACACCTATCTGCCCTATATGGTTTTAGTGCTATATACTTCGCTAGAACGTCTAGATTTACGCCTACTTGAGGCGGCGGCTGACCTTGGGGCTAATGCCAAACAAACTTTCTGGCAAATTACGGTTCCACAGGTTTCATCGGGGATTATCGCGGGATCGGCGCTGGTATCAATTACTAGTTTTAGCGATTACATTAACCCCCAACTACTAGGTGGGCCTGGTAGTCGCACGATCGCCTCAATTATTGAGTTGCAATTTCTAGGTGCAAGTAGCAACCGAGGGTTTGGCTCGGCTCTGAGTATGGTGCTAATTCTTGCTGTAACAATTGTGATTGCTTTGCTGATTAAATATGGCGATCGTAGGGTGGTAAGTGATGGCTAATCAAATCAATGTCCCGACCGTTAAGCGTTGGCAAACTTGGTATACAGTCCTTGCCTTCTTTTATATGTACTTGCCGATCGCTGTTCTCACGATCTTTAGCTTTAATCAATCCCCTTCACCATCAAAATGGACTGGGTTTACTTGGGAGTGGTATGCCAAGTTTCTCCAAAATCCAACTCTGCTTGCAGCCTTAAAAAATAGTCTTAGTGTGGCGCTAACTGCGGTATCGATCTCTGCTGTATTAGGTACGCTGACGGCTGTCGGGTTAGCCCGCTATTATTTTCCAGGCAAGAGTTTATATCGTGGCGTTACTTATTTGCCATTGATCATTCCAGACATTGCGATCGCCGTAGCCACTCTCGTATTTTTTGCAGCGATTAAATTACCACTTAGCCTAGTTACAATCGTAATAGCTCATATTGTTTTTTGTTTAGCCTATGTCGCTGTAGTCGTTTCCAGTCGTCTTGCGACGATTGATCCCAAACTTGAAGAAGCGGCTCTTGATCTAGGCGCTACTCCTGTCCAAGCTTTTTTACGAGTATTGTTGCCCCAGCTTTTACCAGGGATTGTGTCAGGCTGTCTGCTCGCGTTTATCCTGAGCATGGATGACTTTGTAATTGCGTATTTCACCGCAGGCGTGGGATCGACTACGCTACCGATCGCTATTTTCTCATCACTACGGAGTGGGGGGGTCACGCCCGAATTAAATGCTCTCAGCGTATTACTAATTATTGCGTCAGGATCAATGGCGGCGATCGCTGAAGCAATCAGAAGTTGGGGCAATCATGATTAGGTATAGATCGTATCCAAGAGTTTAGTGTTGCAGCGCAAATCGCCGCAACACTAAACTCTTGGGTTTTAAAATCTAGTTGTAGACTGGGAAGGGAGTATGAAAATTGATATCAAAAACTTGGAAATTATGATACTTTTTTGAAAAGCTTTATCAAAAATTAACTGGTTTTGCAAACATAGGTTAAAAACGTGTGGTATATTACATTTGGCAAAGCTAATCAAAGCTACAGAATGACTCCCCATGAGTGAGAAGCCTTTAAAGCTGCGAATCTCAATTCCACCCGTTGAGGGAATCGAGGACATTCCCATCGCAGCAGTCGAAGTACTCGCTACAAAAATGGGGTTTGATCCTGATGCTGTGCAAGATATCGTACAAGCTCTTACGGAAGCTTTAGTTAATGCGGTTCTTTACAGTACATCTGATCTTGACGTAGAAGTTGTAGTTTTCGCGGCAAACACCAGCCTAATTGTAGAAGTCCATGATCGTGGATCGGGTTTTGATATTGATAGTGTACCTCCGCCTGATTTTGATTTGATATCCGAGATTGGTGTCAAAAATGGCGGGTTTGGTATACATATGATCAAAGCGCTGGTTGATAAGGTCGAGATCGAATCTACCAATCAAGGTACAACAGTCCGTATGAGTAAGTTCCTGTCTATCCCCAAACCCATTCTCCAATCATGACTCATTCCTCATTTTTACAAGATGAACTCAAGATCGTCGAACAAATTGATGGCGATCAAGTTATTCTCAAACTGAATGGTGCTTTGAGTGTAACCACGGTTCCCTATTTTAGACAAGCCGTGCAACCATTTATTGACCGCAAATTATCAGCGATCGTTTTGGATTTTGAAGGAGTGACCAAGATCGTCAGTAGAGGCGTAGGCGCAGCGATCGATATGGCAGTGCAAGCTAAGAAGCAAGGCGGTAAGTTACGCCTAGAAAATGTTGGTAAATACGGACGCTCTCTTTATATTCAGGGTGTGCATTTAGTTGCTGAAGTTCCTGAATTAGAAGGATTTGAACCATAAAAACCAATAAATTATAGGTGTCGCGGGGCGACGCTTATAATTTATTGGTTTTTATTTTAGGAAATAAATATGAAAATCGTTAGCCGCACATCGTTGGGCATACAATGTGTTTTCGATATTGGCTTAGAACAAGATCACAATTTTTTATTAAATAACGGCTATATTGCCTCTAACTGCTTTAATAAATCCCATAGCGTCGCCTATGGATATGTAACCTATCAAACTGCATATCTTAAAGCGAACTATCCCGTTGAATATATGGCGGCTCTGTTGTCTTCGGTCAGTGGCGACCAAGACAAAGTTCAGCGATATATTGCTAACTGTCGCAGTATGGGGATTCCTGTGGTCCCGCCTGATGTAAATAGTTCAGGTGAAGACTTTACTCCCCGTGGACAACAGATTCTATTTGGCTTAGCCGCAATTAAAAATCTTGGAGCAGGGCCGATCGCTTCAATTTTACAGGCTCGTCAAGATGGGGCTTTTACATCTTTGGCGGATTTATGTAGCCGCCTTGATTCGCGATCGCTAAACAAAAAAGCTTTAGAAGCTTTAATTCAAACTGGGGCTTTAGATTTACTAGAGCCAAATCGCCATCAGTTGATGAATGATTTGGATATCACCATGGAATGGGCTTCGCGACGCGCTAAGGAACAAGCGTCTGGACAAGGCAATATTTTTGATTTTTTTGGTGAAAGTAGCCAGACGAAAACCTTTGATACTGCGCCAACCACAACTCGCGTTCAAGACTATTCATCCCAAGAAAAGCTGAGGATGGAGAAGGAATTGTTAGGTTTCTATATTTCCGATCATCCCCTCAGTGTGGTCAGCCGTTCCGCAAAATTAATGGCTCCGATCAATCTCTGTGATATTCCCGATTCGACAGAAACCAAAATCGTGACGGCGATCGCCTTAATTCTTGACATCAAAGAAGTTGTCACCAAAAAAGGCGATCGCATGGCTATTTTGCAGCTAGAAGATCTGACTGGCAGCACTGAAGCTGTAGTTTTCCCGAAAACCTTTGATAAAGTGAAGCATCTTCTCGAAAAAGATAAACGTTTGATGGTGTGGGGAAAAATTGATCGCCGCGATGAGCAGACACAATTAATTATTGATAATATGCAGCCAATTGAGTCCGTAAGGATGGTGCGGGTTGAACTGACTCGTGAACAAGCTAGCGATCGCCAAGTCTTACAACAACTCAAAACCGCCTTAAATCCTAATCCTAATTATGGTAATTCCAATCAAGGCAATTCTAGCTATGGCAACTCTAGCTATGGCAGGAACGAACCTGACAACTCTGGCAAAATCCCTGTAATTGCGGCGATCGAATATATGCCAAAGTTAGTACGCCTAGGCAATCAATTCTGGGTCGAAGATGAAGAAACGGCTGTTAAAGCTTTACAACAAGCAGGCTTCAAAGCCACCTACGACGCACTAGTTACTTAAAATTTACAACGCTTTGCGCTCAAACCCAAACCAAGAGATTTCTTGAAAGTGTTGCGAAGCAACACTTTCAAGAAATCTCTTGGTTATTGCTGTAAAACGAAGAGGGGCATTGCCCCTCTTCGTTTACATTCCTAATTGTCGTCTGGCTTCAAATAAGCCGAGGGCAGCACTCACAGAGAGATTAAGGCTACGAACCTTCGGATGTTCCATAGGGATATAAACCGCAGGATTATTAGCAAGGACTTCTTGGGGTAAGCCACTGGATTCACTGCCAAATAATAGCCAGTCACCATCTTGGTATTGAAATTCTCGAAAATGTTTTGCTCCACGCGCACTAAAGCAAACCCACCTTGCTCCATTGGATGCTTCTCGCAAAGATTCGATATGAGGATGCACAGTTACATCTACATATTCCCAATAGTCTATGCCTGCTCGCTTGAGTTGTCGATCGCTAATTTCAAAGCCCAGAGGCTCAACTAGATGCAAATGTGTATTCGTAGCAGCACAGGTGCGGGCAATATTGCCAGTATTGGGTGGAATTTCGGGATAGATAAGAGCGACTTGCAGCATTGACTATAAATATATTTAAAGACTGTGTTGTTTACACAGTCTTTAAATATAAAAGAATTACGGCACTTCGTGCCGTAATTCTTTTTATTAGCGTGGAGTGCGTTCTTCGATATCTTCTAGGGTTTGGAGGACTAGACGTTTAGCTTGAAGTTTCCACCCCCATTTTTGTAAGGCGATCGCTGCCCCTGTGCCAACAACAGTTGCAATAAAATCTAAAGGCTGTTCCATTGATATACCTAGCAACAAGCCTAGTCCTGCAATACCCCAAAAAGGGAGAGAGACAGATTGGCGATTGTTTTCTACGATTTTGCTAATGTCGTCGGTGGGCATAGCTGCGAGTAACTCAGCTTTTGCCTGTTTTTGTTCAGCCCTATTGAGGGATAAGCCGATTTTTTGGCGTAGTTTTTCGATTTTGCGGGCGTTTGTGCTGTACTGCACCAACTCATCTTCCGCCAGCATAATTAAACGCTCTAGTTTTGCCATTGGTAAATATATCGAGATAATTAAATGAGAGGTACTTCACTAAGTGTCTCAATCTAAGCATCATAGCGATCGCGATCGCAATTACCAAAAGTAATACCAAGTTAAGAAATGGCGTAGCCATTTCTTAACTTGGTATTACTAGTAGACTGCCAAAGGAAATTTGCGGGGTTATCGAAACGAGCAAAGCTCGTTTCGATAACCCCCAACTAGTCAAAGTTCTAGTGGCGGACTACTAGATTTGGTTTTTAATTTACGAAAGTATGGCAACACTTTTGTAAATTGGTGAGTATCTGTGCAAAATAAATTACCAAACTCGTAAAGTTGCGCCCCGCAGAGGCGCAACTTTACGAGTTTGGATTTGTAATTACGCTACAAAAAAGCTTCAAAAAATATTTGACAAGATACACCATTCTTGTTGTAGAATATAAGTCTTGAAAAAAGGGCGAGTGGCGGAATTGGTAGACGCATCAGACTCAAAATCTGACGACTTCGGTCATGAGAGTTCGATTCTCTCTTTGCCCATAAAAAAGCAGTTCACATAGTGAACTGCTTTTTTTATTTTTGATAAACTGATGTTACGTGGATAGAATTCCTACGATCATCTGAGTCTAGGGCTGGCACGGTGGCATAGCCCCTACAAAAATCTAAATTATTGGAGTAGGGGCAATCCCCCCGTGGTTGCCCTGTTACGCTACCAGCAAGAGATTCATCATCTGAGTTCCACGTAACATCAGTTATAAAGATAAATCTGGATCAATACCTAGAGCAATAAGGCGATCGCGTAATTGTTTTATTTGTAATTCCGCAGCATTAGCACGTTGGCTTTCTTGTTCAGCACGTTGGCTTTCTTGCTCAGCACGTTGGCTTTCTTGCTCAGCACGCTGGCTCTCTTGCTCAGCACGCTGGCTCTCTTGCTCAGCACGTTGGCTTTCTTGTTCAGCACGTTGGCTTTCTTGTTCAGCACGCTGGCTCTCTAGTTCAGCACGTTGGCTTTCTTGAATAGTAAGGTGCTTTTGATTTTGTAGCGCAAATAGTAGCTCAACAGGCATTAGTAATTTTTCACCTGTGTCTAGCTGATAAAAATTAATAAGATGCTCTTCGACCTCTAGGCGCAAGCCCAAAACCTGACTACATCCATCCGTAATTGGGTAATAGATATTGTCATCATCGCGTTCTCTGTAATCGAGTCGATAGCCACGCAGCTTTTCGGGTATCCACTCACCCTTAGGATCAAAAAGCCAATATTCTTGTACCCCTATATCCTCATACAGATTCCTTTTAAATTCCTTATCTTTTGCCTGAGTTTTAGGTGAGGTAATCTCAAAAATGATGCTGGGAACCTTACCTGTCTCCCAAATTTTATAATTGTCGTATGGTACTTGTGGAATCTCGAAGATTACCATTACGTCAGGCGACACTCTCAGCTTGGGAAAGCCTTGGGCATAGTAAAGAAATTGGTCAGCAAGGACAACTGGCGATCGCTCCTGAAAAGCGATCGCTAAATAATTTCGTAATACGCCAACAGTGGCAATAATCGCATCAGCATGAATAGAAGTTTCTGCCAAGGGTTCACCATCCTCGGAAGGGTAAAAGATTTCGTGTGTGGGATTGCTTTCTGGTGTTTTATTCTCAGTGGTTGCAATATTAGAAACAGTGGCTGGAGTCATGACACAAGCAGTGCTATCTGCACAAGCGGCAATGTATCTAGGTAATTGGTAATTGTTATTAAAATTATAGAGCAATCCTAAAGGATTTGAGAGAGTGCGCCCCGAAGGGGCGCACTCTCTCAAATCCTTTAGGATTACTGCAAAGCAAGTTTTTGTAAGACTGAACTTGTGGAAACGATATGACGATCTAAGCCCAGAACTTTTGGCTCAATACCGATCGCTAGTCCAATCAACTGCGGTAAATGCAAAATCGGAATCCCTAATTTGTGACCAATCACCTTTTCAACTTCAGGTTGACGGGAATCAAGATTGAGATGACAAAGCGGACATGGCGTAACAATGCAATCTGCGCCTGCGGCGATCGCGGCCGTTAGATGTCGTCCTGCCATTGAGAAAGATTCTTTGGGGGCATAGCTAGAAATTGGCCAGCCGCAACATTGCACACGTCCTTCGTAATACACAGGAGTTGCGCCGACAGCACGAAAAATATTTTCCAGAGATTCGGGTTTGAAGGGATCGTCGAAACGAGTGACCGTTTGTGATCGCAACAAGTAGCAACCATAAAAGGAAGCACATTTAAGATTAGCTAAGGAACGAGTTACTTTAGCGGCGATATTTTCTAAGCCATAGTCGCGGATCAGAATCCAGAGTAAATGCAAAACTTCCGTAGAACCTTGGAAATTATGTCCTTGAGTATTCAGCAACGCATTTACTTCGTCTTTGCGTGCGGAATCTGAGCTTTTAAGCTTATCGTTAACACGACCGAGTACACCCTGACAGGTGCTACATTGCGTCATTACTGTGAGGTTTAATTCTTCGGCAAGAGAAATATTGCGGGCATTGATCACGTCCTCCATCAGTTCGTCGGTTTCCTTGAATGTGCCAGAACCACAGCAGGTTGCCTTAGTCAATTCTACAAGTTCAATTCCTAAGGCTTGAGCGATCGCTGTTGTTGATGCATGTAGCTCTTTGCAAGCACCCTTAGCAACACATCCTGAGTAATAAGCGTATTTCAATGCTTTAGTTTCTGTCATTTCTCTGATTGCAACATCTTTCCCTTTCGCTTCTAAATTACCACCAAAATTACCACCAAAAAAGAGAGGCAGCGCATTGCGCCGCCTCTCTTTTTGATTAATTAAGCTGTGACTAGCTCAGGACGCTTACTGTTGCGAATACCCTTAATCGCTTCAGCGTAGTCAGGAGCGTTAAATACTGCGGAACCAGCGACGATCGCATTCGCACCAGCTTCTAGAACTTGCCAAGTGTTGTTAGCCTTGAGACCACCATCAACTTCAATCCAAGGATCAAGTCCGCGATCGTCACACATTTGACGCAACTTGGCGATTTTAGGAATTACGTTAGGAATAAAGCTTTGTCCGCCAAATCCGGGGTTTACACTCATAATCAAAACCAAGTCGCATAGATCGAGAACGTACTCAATAAAGCTCAAAGGGGTCGAAGGGTTGAGGGAAACACCAGCGAGTTTACCAAGTTCCTTGATTTGGCAAAGATTGCGATGTAGGTGAGGGCAAGCAGTATGCTCTGCATGAACGGTGATGATATCCGCACCAGCCTTGGCAAAGTCAGGCACATATCTTTCTGGCTCAGCAATCATCAAATGCACATCTAAAATCTTTGTAGTAACAGGACGAATAGCCGAAACTACCAATGGCCCAATGGTAATGTTTGGCACGAAGCGTCCATCCATCACATCAACGTGAATCCAATCTGCACCCGCCGCATCAACTGCACGAATGTCGTCACCTAAACGGCTAAAGTCAGCAGACAAGATTGAAGGGGAAATAACTGTGGACTTTTTAGGCATATGATTTACGGGGGGCTTAGCTTTACAAAGATCTAAAAAACAGCAGATAAAGGTAATTTTAACTACAGTCTTATATTAATTATTAATTAAATTTAGCAGTTTTGATCAATTAAAGGGTAAAAAACAGGAATCGTGCTAAGCACAATTCCTGTTTTTTACCCTTTAACTCAAACCTAGAAACTGTTGATGAACTGCAAATAGACTAATAGTATATGTTCCAAGTCCAAGCAGTATACAAACTGGTAATGTTAAAAACCAAGCTAGTAGCAAGTTTTTCAAAGTATTACTCTGAACACCAGCCCGATTTGCAACCATCGATCCAGCGATGCCCGATGAAAGTATATGGGTAGTGCTAACGGGTAATCCGAAATAATCGGCTGTGCCAATCGTGGTCATGGTGACTAGTTCCGCGATCGCACCTTGAGCATAGTTAAGAGGCTCTTTCCCAATCTTTTCGCCGACAGTAACGACAACCCGTTTCCATCCAATCATTGTTCCTGATCCGAGGGCAAGGGCAATGGTAATTTTTACCCAATAGGGAATGAATTTGGTTGTTTGATCTAATTGATCGCGATAGTCGGTTAGTAGATAAGGCTCATCAAGATTAGCTAATTTCTCTTGTTTTTCTAATTTAGTAATTGCACTAGCAACAAGATAAATATCATTTCTAATTTGGGCGCGATCACGCTCTGACAGATCTACAAAATTACTGCTGATTGACAAACTATTGCTAATTAATTGACTTTCTGAAGCTAGCGATCGCCAAGTATTTTCATTTAGTTGACCTTGTGGTTTTAAGAAGTTCGTAAGTTCTATTTGACTATTCTCAAAAATCAAATCATGAACTGAAGCTTTGGGTATCTGTGCTGTAAACACGGGAATAACAGCTTGTGATGTCGCAACCAATTGGGCGATCGCTTGCGGACTAGTATGCATATTTAAAGAGAAAGTACTTGGTAGTAAAATCACTAAAATCAGCATCATTAAGCCCATTCCTTTTTGACCATCATTAGAGCCATGGGCAAAACTGACTCCCGAACAGGTCAGAATTAGCAACGTCCTAATCCCCAAGGGTGGAGCATCCTCTGCTGGTGCGGTATAGAGATTTTCTTGTTTAATCAGAGCTTTGGCAATGATAAATAATAATGCAGCTCCACAAAATCCGATCAATGGTGAAATAAGAAGAGAAAGCAATACTTCCTGCACTTGTAGCCAATTGATGCCATCCCACCAGTTTTGTTCTGTAGATAAAGCTGAATTCGCTAAACCGATTCCCAAAATTGCACCAATTAAAGTATGTGTACTGGATACAGGTAATCCCAAATACCAAGTTCCCAAGTTCCAAATAATTGCGGAAGTAAGTAAAGCCAAAACCATTATCAAACTTTGGTTTGAATCAGCTTTAACGAGTAATTCCACAGGCAATAAAGCCACAATTGCAAAAGCGACTGCACCACTTGATGTGATCACACCTAATAAATTGCAAATTCCTGACCAAATAACTGCGTATGTTGGCTTGAGTGTATTTGTATAAATCACAGTTGCTACAGCATTAGCGGTGTCGTGAAATCCATTCACGAACTCAAAACCGATCACTAAGGCGATCGCAAAACCTAAAAGTAAATATTCCATTGTTTCATTGCCCACTATAGCTGTAGTCACTTGCATTAAGACAAATCAAAACCCAGAAAACGAGTGGCGGCGCGAAGCGCCGCCACTCGTTTTCTGGGTTTACGTCCTAACTAAACTTGCAACAAAATAAGGTTTGTTACTTTAGCGCAAATCCCAGCAAAATTAATCTTCTTGCTTTTCGAGCGATCGCCACCAACGACTGAGGGGAAAGTAAATTGCAGGTGACCATAAACTACTCAAAATTGCCGAACTAAGGGCAATCCGTTGTTGTAAAGCCCAAACATTATCCATTTCGGCTCCCATAGCCGTTAATTGCACTGCGTGCATAGTTTCAACAATTACCGCCATGCCAAACACAATTAACGCGATCGAAATAAAGTCCTCTTGCATATATCGCTGTTTCTGCAAAAGTGAGGTTAGTCCTCCAGCGATCGCTAGTCCCAAAGCATGAGTTGGTGAAACATACATGTCCGCAAAGGTCATACTATCCTGTATAAATCCTATGGCAATCCCTGCCATTACTGACAAAAATACAGGACGATTGACGCTCCAAGCCACTAGCCAGATTAGTAACCAGTTAGGGGCAATTCCCATCAAGGTCATACCTGGAAATCTGGTATACATCGCTAAGATGCAAATTAGCAGTGAACCAATGGTCACAGCCCAGTTTAAAAACTTTTTGGAGAGGGAAACTTTGCGATCGAGCATTATTTCTGATGACTGGGTTAAAGCTTCTCTTGGAAAGGATATACCTCTACATAATCCAATAATCCCAAAGGAGTCGAAAACTCGACGATCGCTTCAGGGGCTGGTTGCTTATCAAGATTTATGGATTTAATCCGACCAACGGGCACATTTTCAGGAAATAGAGTACTAAATTGTGAAGTATGCACAATATCTCCAACTTTTACGTCAGGATCGCGCTCAAAAAAGTCTAGGGTCGCTGTATTTTGGCTTTGCCCCTTCAGCATTCCACTAAAACGACTTCGACTAACGACTACACCAACCTGGCTATTTGGATCACTGATTAGCAAAATCTGACTACTGTTGGGGGAAACATGGGTAACACGACCAACTAAACCACCAGGTGCTACCACTACAGCACCTGATTTAATCCCATCATTGCTACCTTTGCCAATTAAGATTTGATTCCACCAAGAGTCAGCCCCACGACCGATAACCGTTGCCCAAATACCGACATCTCTTGGGGTTACTCTCACCTTCAAAAGCTCTTTCATTCTCTGGTTTTGGGACTCTAACTCAGTCAAGCGATAGCGAAGCTCGCGTACTTGAGCATCTTGCAATAATTCTTGCTTAGATACACTTGATTGAAAAGGGCGGCTGAGAAACTGATAGGTTTCCATAATCGCTACACCTTGAGTTTGGCGGATAAACCACGCAAGCCCAATTCCAGCAGTAACCACAACAGTTTGAAAGCTATAGCGCTCCCACCAACTACGGATTGAATCCATGAAAAATTTACCTATAAACTTTTCAAGCGACTGGTTAAGACACGACCAAGATTTTTATAATCTTCTAAAACGCGACCAGCACCGATTACCACACAGTCCAAAGGAGCTGGGGCAATATGAGTGATAATTCCAGTCTCATGACTAATCAGGGTGTCAATACCATTCAGCATGGCTCCACCACCAGCCAACATGATGCCGCGATCAATAATATCAGCAGCTAGTTCAGGAGGTGTACGCTCTAGCGTTCGCTTCACTGCTTCAATAATCACAGAGAGTGGTTCACTCATGCTTTCGCGAATTTCCGAAGACTTTACAGTGACGGTACGAGGCAAGCCTGATAGCAGGTGTAAACCTCTTACCTCCATCGAAGTTTCTTCTTTAATGGGATAAGCCGAACCAATTTTAATTTTGATTTCTTCAGATGTACGTTCCCCGACAACGAGGTTATGTACTGTCTTCATGTACTTCATGATGGCTTCGCTGAGTTCATCACCCGCAACACGCACGGACTCACTCAATACAATTCCCTGCAAGCTCATGACGGCAACTTCGGTAGTACCACCCCCAATGTCAATGATCATGTTCCCCGTTGCTTCAGTTACAGGTAGTCCTGCCCCGATCGCGGCGGCGATCGGCTCATCAATTGGGTAAACTTCACTTGCGCCAGCTCGACGGGCGGCATCCATGACAGCACGCCATTCCACGCCTGTTACACCACTAGGAATGCCGATCGCAATACGTGGATTAAAAACACCCTTCTTAACTTTCTGAATGAATGAGCGCAGCATCAACTCAGCCGAGTCAAAGTCAGCAATTACGCCATCTTTGAGGGGGCGCACGGCAATGATGTCACCAGGTGTGCGACCGATCATTTTATTGGCTTCATTTCCGACTGCATAGGCAGTCTTATCGCGTTGATCGATCGCGACAACCGATGGCTCTTGCAGAACAATACCTTCACCAGACACATAAATTAATGTGTTGGCAGTACCGAGGTCAATGCCGATGTCTTTCGTAAAATGGCGTAATAAACCCACAGTAAACTCTTCCAGTGGTCAAACTAGCTATATCGTCTTAACATTTTATTACGATTGTTGTCACTTAGTCTAGTCTTCTTAACTATTCCGAAAGTCTTGTATTTGCATATGCAGCCAATTTTTGGTGTTTCCAGTGCCTTCGGCACTGGAAACACCAAAAATTGGCTTTTTGAAAGCCCACCAACGGCGGGCTAAAATTGAGATTGCTTTGTTATTATGATGGGTGTAAGTAAAAATTAACGATTATCCAATGAGTGAATGGCTAGAACATACCGTCCAAACTGAAGTGTCTATTCCCGTGGAATATGCGTGGTCGTTGTGGTCAGATTTACAGGCTATGCCCCGTTGGATGAAGTGGATTGACTCTGTGGTAGTCACTGCCGATCCTGAAATATCTGCTTGGAAACTCGGCACAAACGGCTTAACTTTTACTTGGAAATCTCGAATTCTGAAGCAAATTCCCAACCAAATTATTCAATGGGAGTCGATTGGTGGTCTGCCAAATCGTGGAGCTGTAAGATTTTATGGTCGTCCTAATAATACGACGATTGTGAAGTTAAGCATTGCCTATGCAATTCCTGCGATCGGGCAGCTTATGGATAATTTATTTCTAGGACAGATTGTGGAGTCTACTCTACAATCTGATTTAGAACGATTTCGAGGTTACGCTCAAGAAAATTTTCAGAGCAATTAATGTCTCAACACCCGTAAAAGTAAAGGCAGCGCATTGCGCCGCCTTTACTTTTACGTTCAGCATATGGACTTGATTAGACAATGAGTACAGAGCAACCAGAATTAAAGTTTGGAAATCTCAATCTTTGGATTGTCGGCTTTTCACCATTGTTACCGCAGCTTATTGGGAGTGCTTTCAATATTTGGTACAACACAACGCGGGTGCAGCCATTATTGTCGTCTATTCAACAACAGTTTTTTACTAACACAGTGCTGGGTTATAACGCGATCGCTTATCCAATAGCGATCGCTGTTTGGACTTACTGCTTAATGTCTGTACATAAGCCAATCAATGCTTTGATCCATCGCCAGACTATTTCTCAAAGACAATTAACCCAGCTACGCCGTCGAGTGATTAATTTGCCGTGGTGGGGAACTGGAATCGCCGCAGTTTGTTGGTTTGCTTGCATTCCTATCTTTTTAACAATATTGCAATTATCACCCGATCCATTAAATCCTTTAGTCTTGCTGTATCTGCCGATTTCATTGACTATTTCAGGGCTGATTGCAGTTACGCAAAGCTTTTTTATGATCGAGTTACTTAGTCAAAAATTACTTTATCCATTTCTTTTTAAAGATATTAAAGCTCACACAATATTAGGAGCTTATGCACTTTCTCTGAACCATCGAGGACTTTTGGTAGTTATTTCAACAGGCATTTGTCCTATTGTTTCATTGTTACTTCTCATTTCCATACCTCCTCCCGCCGATTGGCAAAATCTTTGGTTTGCTCTAACCGTTGGCATAATTGGAATTATCTTTGGTCTCATTAGTGCCTTAATGCTGGGACATACTGTTCTAGAACCTGTAATGGCTCTGAAATTCGCTTCTCAAGAAGTTGAATTGGGTAATTTTACAACTCGGATTTTGTTGAAACGAGCCGATGAATTTGGGACATTAATTGACGAATTTAATGAAATGGTTTTGGCTCTTCAAGAAAAAGAATATCTACAAGCTATGTTTGGTCGTCATGTTGGACAAAAAGCTGCCCAGCAGATTTTGCTGCAAAACCCTGACCTTGGGGGCTACGAGCAGAAATTAACAGTGATGTTTATTGACTTGAGAGATTTTACAGCTAGGAGTAGTGTTTGTTTACCACAAGAATCTGTGGCTTTGTTGA
Source organism: Pseudanabaena sp. CCNP1317 (assembly GCF_034931345.1). Taxonomy (NCBI): domain Bacteria; kingdom Bacillati; phylum Cyanobacteriota; class Cyanophyceae; order Pseudanabaenales; family Pseudanabaenaceae; genus Pseudanabaena; species Pseudanabaena sp. CCNP1317. The sequence goes on from NZ_JAYGIF010000016.1 coordinate 45,534, forward strand.
ACCGTTTTTTTACAGTCATGGTCAAAATCGTAGAACAACAGAATGGAGGTATGGTAAACAAATTCTTGGGGGACGGTTTTATGGCTTTATTTGGTGTTGGAGAACCTGACGTTAACCATGCTTGGCAGGCGGTGAGAGCGGGGCAAGAAATGTTAGAGAGTTTAACAATAATTAATCAACAAATTACCCAAGAAGGGCAGTTGTCTCTAGCAATGGGTATTGGTATTCATACGGGCGTAGCAGTTGTTGGCAGTATTGGCTCACCAGAGCGATTGGAATATACAGCTATTGGTGACACTGTAAATATTGCTTCCCGAGTGGAGTCTCTGACTAAAACATTGCAAGTTCCGTTATTGCTTACACACAGCACTCGTCAATCTCTACCAAATCATTTACTTAGTCAAGAATTACCTGCTCAGATGGTAAAAGGACAGTCTCAACCGATTAGAGTTTATATGCTTGCTAAAGCTAACAGCGATCAAGCGAACCAAGAAATTTATTAAAAGTGTTGCTTTGCAACACCTTTAATAAATTTCTTGGTTCGCATTTCATCAAGAAGAGAGGCGGTACTTATTACCACATCTCTTCTTTTAGAATATAGATCGTTGCCCTTCGGGACTGACACCAATAATTGTTAGTTGGCAATCTAGGACAGAGAAGCCATACTTGTCAGCAACCTTTTTACTTATTGTCAGAATTTGATCGTTTTTAAACTCAATCACACGATTGGTTTTAACGCAGACTAAATGGTGATGATGGTGAGGCTTGGGCTGATTAATCTCATAATGTTTATGATCTTCGGTGAGTTCGAGTTCTCGCAAAATCCCCATCCGCGCCATCATTTTCACGGTGCGATAAATTGTCGAAAGACTAATATTTTCGCCTTGCGATTTTAGCCGTTCGTAAAGATCCTCAGCACTGAGATGCTGTCCCTCTGGTAAGGTTTGAAATGTACTTAAAATCACCTCGCGCTGCGGTGTCATGCGACAACCTTTTGAGTTGAGTTCAGCCTTGAGGGATTCAGGTGAATAGGTGGTCTCCGCAGAAGTCATAGCATTATCAATAACGATAGCTTCTTGAGAATAACATAAATGGCATTAGCAGACAGCAATTCTCAGCAAAACCAATGTTAGTGTTTTCAGCGCCTGCGGCGCTGAAAACACTAACATTGGTTTTGCCTAAAAGTAGAGTGGGCATTGCCCACCCTACTCCTTTCTATGTTATGTTTAGCAACCCTACTTAAAAGTTATTAGCCATGACACCGTTGCCCCGTGCGATTATTTATCGTAAAAAAGTCGATGCGGTTCAGCGTTTTCACCCTTGGATCTTTTCAGGGGCGATCGCCAAAATGCAAGGACAAGTCAATGATGGTGACTTAGTAGAAGCCTATAGCGAAGATGGCAAGTTTTTAGCAATCGGTTTGTGGGGTATGGGTAGCATTGCGATTAAGGTGCTATCGTTTCAGCCTGTGGAGTCGATGCAAAGTTTATTGCGCGATCGCCTACAACAAGCTTTTATTCTGAGAAAGCAACTAGGGTTAATTGATAATCCAGAGACAAATTGCTATCGATTGATTAATTCGGAAGGTGATGGTTTAGCAGGATTAATTATTGATGTCTATGGAGAGACAGCGGTTTTGCAGTGCCATTCACTGGGGACATATGGATATCGGCAGGAAATTGCAGAAATATTAAAAGAAATTTATGGCGATCGCTTGCAAGCTGTTTATGACAAAAGCTCGGCGACTCTTTCGCGCAAATCACAAACTCAGTCTCAGGATGGGTTATTGATCGGTGAGAAATCTAATGATAGTGCCGAAGTTTTAGAATATGGGCATCGCTTTATTGTGGATTGGGAAAGGGGACAAAAGACAGGCTTTTTCTTAGATCAACGCGAAAATCGGCGCTTGTTTGGTAAGTATGCCACAGGCAAAAAAGTTTTAAACACCTTTTGCTATTCGGGCGGATTCTCTGTTTATGCAGTGGCAGCAGGAGCGCGAGAAGTACATTCGATTGATAGCTCAGTCAAGGCGATGGAATGGACAGATCGCAATATTGCGGCAAATTTTGATACTGAGCGTCAAGCAACTCATACTTCCTTTACAGGCGATGTGTTTGATTTTCTGAAGCAATGCGATCACGATTATGATGCGATCGTGCTTGATCCACCTGCTTTTGCTAAAAGTTTATCGGCGCGACATTCAGCAATGCAAGCTTATCGACGGTTGAATTTGCAAGCCATGTCTAAGTTGAAAAGTGGTGGTTTACTATTCACATTTTCCTGCTCTCAAGTAGTGAATGTGGAGAATTTTACAGGAGCGGTGACTGCTGCTGCGATCGAGTCAGGTCGCACCATCAAGGTTTTACATCATTTAACCCATCCCGCTGATCATCCTACGAGTATTTTTCATCCTGAAGGGGCGTATCTTAAAGGTTTAGTTTTGAGCGTTATCTAATTAAAAAAACTGCGATGTCTTGAATGCTCAATCTGAGAAATGTTTTTGAGTTGGTCATTGACGGACTCAATAATTGCGCGCTTACGCAGCAAAATCTTATCAATCAACTTGACCAAACAGTTTTT
>NZ_JAYGIF010000017.1:0-42016 GCF_034931345.1 Pseudanabaena sp. CCNP1317
ATAATTTTGAGTTTAAGAGCTTTAGTTTTAACTTCTACTCGTTGGGAGCAATTCTGGGACAATCTCAATCAGTATGGGTTTCCTGCTGCTGTCTAATAATTGTATTGTATTGAGGTCGCACCCAATTAGATGTTCGTGTTTATATATTATCGAAGTTTCTTTTTTATCAATATCAGGTATAACCCTGATATTGATAAGTAGCTAGGCATAAAGAACCAATTTTTTTGTGGCGCGGCTTCGCCGCGCCACAAAAAAATTGGTTCTTTATGCCTAGCTGCGAGTCTCTTACTCATCTAAACTGATCAATCCCACACGTAGGGCATAACGAATTAATCCAGCCAAATCGTGAATATTTAATCGCTGCATTACCTGCCCACGATGGGTTTCAACAGTTTTGACACTTATAAATAAGGATTTTGCAATTTCTTTGGTCGTCAATCCATTCGCTACTAAGCGCAAGATCTCACATTGACGAGGAGTTAGGAGTTCGTTATCTATAGAATTGTGAGTTTCTCTCTTTTGTAGCGGTTTAGGTTGCTGTTTATCTGGTGGTTGTTCTTCTGGTTGGTAGTTTAAATTGAGGCGATGATTTAGCCTGACGGCAATATCTTCCAAAAGCTCGGCGGCATCACGACTAGTCCCAAGCTCGTATGCCAACTCATTTAACGGCTTACCTTGGTTGACTAATTGTAAAATTCGATGCTGTCGGCTTGTAAGTCTTAGCTTCTCGGATGTAAATGGAGCCATTATTGTACTGAGGTTTTTAATAGAGCCTATAAACGTAGAGTGATCTGCTCGGGATCACCATATTTCCTCAGATTTTTCTTTGTCTTTGATAACTACAGTTATTTACTATAGCAATCAAAGATTTACTTAGGACATAAAACCCTGTAAGGGTTTTAAAAGCACAAAATGGCTATGCCATTTTGTGCTTTGGTATTACTCCAGACTATGTACTCATTTGAAAAACTGAAAATTAATCCCAGTAAAGTTTTTGAGTTTTCATTTTGTCGTAGACAAAATGAAAACTCTGATCGCTTCGCTGAAGTTTAATTTTCAATGGTGCGTGTTAGCAATACTGGAACTGTGGCATTGACACGTACATAGTCAGATACTGAGGAACCCAACAAGCGATCAAGGTCGGGCAAACTACGGGCGATCGAGGGGCGGCGATCGGGAGAACCAATCATCAGCAGGCTAGCATTAGAATCATCGGCGAGTTTACACATTTCTTTGCCCACATCACCAGAACTGATGAAGGAGCGAGTTGGAATATTCATCCGCTTCAGTTTAGCGCTTGCTTCAACTAAAACAGGATCGGTGTTAGCATTGGCATCTTCCTTGCGTTTGACCACCCTTGCTAAGAAAATCTCTACATCCTTTGCGCCACTAACAAGTTTAATGGCGAGATCTAGGCAATTATTTGCTGAGGCAGAGCCATCTACAGAAACCATGACGCTACGAATGGTTTTGATGTATACGTCATCCTTGATCAGCAACATGGGTGCGTCTGATAATTGGAAAACGTACTGACTGACCGAGTTTGCCAAAATTGCTTGCAAGCGTCCCATCCCACGAGATCCCATGATCATTAGGTCTGGCTTTAGATCTTCAGCAATTTTGCAGACAACATCTTTGGGTTCACCTTCTTTGAGCATTGCTACGGTGGTATTACCTGAAGACAAGCGCAAATTTTTGACTTCTCTTTCGACAATCTTTTCACCCGCAAGACGATATTCAGTAATCGCTTCGGAGTTAGTTGAATTGGGGATGACATGCAGTACGTTAACTTGCAAATTTTGCATACTAGGCAGGGCTAGTAGCATGTTCATCATTTCGCGCGATCGCCCTGAACCATCGACGGCTAATAAAACTTGTTGGAACATAATCTTGGATCTTTAAAAATTTGCTATATCTTGAGTAAAGCTTAATTACAAGGCGATCGCTGCAAAACGTTGAGATTCTTAAAAATTAAATATTTCATCCTCCATGCCTATAGAACCCATTTGGTATCTTAGGAAGTTTTAGCAAGGCGCTTAAGCATAAGCCTGATAAAGCAAAGATGAATTCTCGCATTAGCGTTGTCTAAAGTTCTGTCAAAGTTTTTGACCAGACTTTTACAACGCTCCATCCAAGCATTGGAACGTTCCACAATCCAACGCATAGGAATGACCACAAACCCAGATATGCCCAGTGAGGCTTTTTCCTGCTTAGACATTTTCGGTGCGACCTTAAACCTAATCTTGGTCATAATCTGCGGATAAATCTCCTCTAAGGCAGGGATTAACTTATCAGGATGGTAGCCATGATCAACCATGACTGTTATTTTGGGAATATTCACAGGTTTAGATTTAAAGTAGTCGATATTTTGAGCAAACATTTCAATCAAAGCCTTGTCATCGGAAAGACTTGCCTTCGTACAAAGGGTAAAGAATGGCAAACCAAGAGAATCCACACCGAGATTTTTCTTGATGCCGTTCGTGGCTTTGTAGGTGCAGAAACCTTTGGACTCAACGCTGGCATTACAGGTGTTTTTGGTGGCTTGGGAATCGACGATGATTAAGGTTGTCCACTTAGGCTTTTTTTCGGCTTGTTCTCTCACCTGTTCATGTAATATAGTCATGATTTCTCTCAGTACTCCTGACTCTCGCCATTGCTTGTAGTGCCAATACACTGTTGAGTATGGGGGTAAATCTTTGGGTAAGTCTGCCCAATTACATCCATTCTTGAGTTGGTAAAATACTCCATCTAATATTTGCCGTTTTGTCCATATTGGTGGTCTGGTTTTCTTCTTTTTGGGTAACAGAGGTTCGATAATCTCCCACTCTTGATCGCTTAGGTTGCTGCTATATCCCATATTTGACTCCTTTTTCTTCTCTTCCTAAGATACCAAATGGGTTCTATACCTAGCTATAAGCATCCTTGAGTTGGCTACTCCTATTAGCGATTAATGGAAGTTGGGTAATAACAGGTTTAATTAATTCCATACAGGTTTTCTCGGAGAGGCGATCGCCCAACAAACCTGTAAATGTCCAGATATCTAACTTTTAGAATTACTGTAATAGCTGAGGCTTGGGGCTGGCACGGGGGCGCAGCCCCTACAGAACATGAATGATTGCAGGTAGGGGCAATCCCCCCGTGGTTGCCCTGCTTGGCTAGCAGCAAAAGATTCATCATCTGCGTTCTGCGTAACATCAGAAATCACAAAAAAATTGGGGATCTCAATCTCTAACCTTCTAGAAAGCCTTTGGTTGCAGCAATTACAATTTTGGCGACGGGATGATTGATCGCTTCTTCTAGTGCGGTAACACTACCTTTTTTGAGGGCATTGACGATTTTTTGTTGAACAATCAATATTTACTTACGCTTTTTTCTCTTCTTAGAGCGATTACTGTTGGGATTGGCAATATTAGAGAGAGTGTTCAATAGCTTTCTAAAGGAGAAAATCATACCGATAATGCCAATAAAGACAAAGGCTACGCCAACATGCCCTGTGGAGATTTTCTGTCCTAACATCGATATTTCGGAAGGCGATTTTGAGTCATAGATAATTGCAACAATTCCACCGATGACTAACAGGACAGATACTATCCTAATAGTATTAATTATTTGCGATAGGATTGGGGAAACTGCCTCAATATTATGTCTGCTTTCAGGCTTTTGACCTTTATTCAACTGCTGATGTTGTTCTTGAGATTTTTCCAATTGTGGCTTATTTGGTGGATTATCCATTGTGCTACTTTGTTGTCGATCTGGATAAGTTTTATTCATTCTAACATCAACAATCAAGCTACTCACAGGTATTTTTTCATCACTGATCTCACATTCGACAGGCTTTTCATAACTACGATTTCTAAGAGAGGCTAAATTAAAGAAATGTCTACGATTATCATTTATATCCTTATCAATACATTCCTTGCACTTACAAGGAACCTGTTTCTTTGGAGACAAACCATATACTTGATTAATTTCATCAAGTTCATGTTCAACTACGCTTAATTCAGAAAGTTGATTGCCAATTACTAAAGCACAAATAAGATGTTGATTTGGATTATTGAATTTAGTCAGTTCAGAAATAGTATTGCTATCTTCATTATATAATACAAATCTGTCTCGATAAATCTCATTGTAATCTCTAATTCTTCGATGTAATTCCGTTATTAGTTCAATAAAAATATCATCAAGTTGAGTATTAGTAATATCATCTAAATCATAAGAATAAACAAGTGAATATACTTCATTAGGATTAGTTTGTCTATAAATAGAATGGTTAAAAAACGGCAAAAATCTAGGCATAATATAAGATTTATTGTGCATTTTGTACTGTTTGAATTCAAAGCAAAAATTAAAATGTATCAGTAGCTCTAATAATAATTCTAAATCTTCATCTTGAGTATTCCATATCCTCCTAAAGTTATCTTCAGAATATATGCTATTTAATGAATGATTTGATTTTGAGTCAAAGATTTGATTAATCATAAAAACAAGCCATTCATAGTTGATAAATATTATTCTACTTAGGCTTGTCTGATAACTGCTTGAAAAATTTATGCAGACACCTAAATGAATTAACTTTTGAAGAAAGTTCTTATGTTCTTTCTCTTCAATATGATTTTCTTGGCAAATTCTTTTAAAATCGCCCCAGTCAATATAATTCTTGTCATAACTACTTTTAAAGTAGTCAATTATATTGTCTTCATTCGTTGAAAGAGTAAAATATTTTTGTTCAAGATAAGTATGGAGTTTTATCTTGAAATTATCTATATCCAAACTATTCTGAAAATCAACAGAAATAATCTCGACCTTATACTTGTTATTTTTAAATGGTGTTTTTTGATAAGCTCCATGTTTTACTTGAGTTATATTTCTAACTATTAAAATAGATGGATTACTGCTATACTTTGTAATTAAATATAACCAATCATCTAAATCTTCATTATGCTCTCTAATATTTATAACTAATACATATAGGCAGCTTGACGCACAAAAAATTTTATATGCATCATTATTAATTACGTCACTCTGGAAATCCCATAATTCGACATTAATATTTTTCTGGGATGTTTCTAAATGATATTTTACAATATTTATTTTTTTTTGAGTTACAGTAAAATTTTGCTCTCCTACTAATTGTCGTATAAGCTCACTTTTACCTGCATTTATAGCTCCTAAAACATTTACTCTTGCTCTAAAAGAATAATTCATATCAACTAATCAATCTCCCTGTTACGAAACAATCTTCTAGAAATAGTTTTAACCATCGGAAGTTGAGCAATAACCAGTTTGATTAAATCCATAAAGTTTTTCTCGGAGAGGCGATCATCTTGGCGAAGTTGCAATGTACCGATCAAGGGAATAAATATTATGCCTGCAATGATAACGGCAATGAGGTTTTGAATGGGGAGATTGCCTGCTAGATAGCCTATGGATAGGATGACAACAACAAAGAGAAATAGATAAAATGAACCATTTGCCCATGCACTTTTAATTTTAGGTGATTGGTTTGGTGTTTGTGGCGGTGTTTCCATATGGTTAGTATTAGTTGGGGAGAAATTGTTATTGATGATTATTGGTGGGATTTTAAAGCCATCTTTTAGAGCATATTCCGTTGAGTATTCTAGATCGGGATTTGTTCTTGAATCTTGAAGTTGCGCTCTGGCTCCAATGTCATCAATTAAGCCTAATACATCGACAGGTTCATAGCTGATTTCGCATTGAACTGTAAATACACGCTTTTCGTAGCGACGTTTGAGGTTAGCGAATTCGTAAAAATGAGGGCTTTGGCTGCCTTTGCAGGTGTGGCAGTTGCAGGGGATGAGCTTTTGATATTTATTGGCGAGGCGTTTGTAGGAGGTATGGATTTTGTCGAGTTCGTGAGTGACTACGGTTAACAGGTCACGTTTGTTTTTACCAGAGACACGGATCTTGATTTCGCGTTTGCCATAGTTTTCGGTGACTTCAGCGAGGGTGCTGCTGATATTTTTGTAGTTGATGATTACGCCACTACGCCAGACGATTTGGGATTTGATGCTTTCGTGCATGGCAACGATGAACTGACGTACAAGCCCTTTGGGCATAAAGTCATAGGTATAGCGGAGGATCAGGTTTTCGGATTCATCCCAAGCATATTCGGGTTGGTTTTCGGTGAGGAGTTGGGGGGCGATGTAGTTCCTTTTAGCTTGAGGAATTTCATAGCAGAGTTGAAACTTTTTCATGAGTTCCAATAAGCCGCTATGCATTCCTGAATATTCGTCTGCACTCCAGATTTGAGCAAGTTCTTTGTTGCTGAAACGCCCAAAGTTGCGGATTACTTGGGGGTTGTCGAGAACGGCATAGGCAGCATCGGTTCCCCATTTGGGTTTGAGGATCACGATCTGATAGAGGGGAGACATTTGATCGTCTTGGAAGTGCAGACAGATGCCGAGGTCATGGAGATATTCGCTCAGTTGCAATGCGTCTTTACGTTCTTTAAAGCCTTTGTCCTTGCAGATTTGCAGATATTCATTGAGGCTGATGTGGTTGCGCTGATCGCTCTCTAGGGCATGGCGGACTTTTACCCATGTTTTGGGTAGGGTTTGACCGATGTGGGGGAGTTGGCTGAGTTGATGTTGGGCTGCGGTGAGGATTTTTTCTAAATTGCGGTTATTTGCGAGATTGGTAGCAAAGACATCTTTAAGGTTCTCAAATTCGCCGCGCAATTGGTTGACGTTTATTTCTCTCTGACGGTCTTGGTTTTCGTTTTTGACAATTAGGATCGGGCTGTTGTCGCTGAGAAGTTCGATGACGTTGAGCCAATAGTAAAAGTCAGTGTCTTCTTTGCGGGTGTCGGCAACGAGGAGATAGAGAGAACGCTTGGTGAGAAAGTATTGATGGGTGGAGTGATAGATTTCTTGTCCGCCGAAGTCCCAGATATTGACATTGAATTGATTGCCATCGGTGCGGAGAAATGACCAATGTAAGACTTCGATGCCTTTGGTGCTGTCTTCTTCGCAGAGTTGATAATTGGGATTGATGATTTTATTAGCAAGGGTAGTTTTGCCTGCGCCGCCCTCACCGACAATCAGGAGTTTTGCTTCGTAAAGATAGTCTATGCCTTCGACTTCTATTTGTTTGAAGTATTGACGAATGGCTTCAAGACCTTCTTTTACTACTTCTAATGGTGGTTTTATGATTGGATTTTCATCAAGAGCTAAGTGAGTCAGTTTTGGTAACCTTGTAATCGAGTCTGGAATCACGCTGAGACTGTTGGAGCGAAGGTCAAGGGATTGGAGATTGGTTAACCTTGTAATCGAGTCTGGAATCTCTCTGAGACTGTTGGAGCTAAGGTAAAGGGATTGGAGATTGGTTAACCTTGTAATCGAGTCTGGAATCTCGCTGAGGCTGTTGGAGTGAAGATAAAGGGATTGGAGATTGATTAACCTTGTGATCGAGTCTGGAATCTCGCTGAGACTGTTGGAGCTAAGGTCAAGGGATTGGAGATTGATTAACCTTGTGATCAAGGCGGGAATCTCTCTGAGACGGGTGTTTCTTAGGTCAAGGGATTGGAGATTGGTTAACCTTGTGATCAAGACGGGAATCTCTCTGAGAATGTTGGAGCTTAGGTTAAGGGATTGGAGATTGGTGAGTCGGGTGATCGAGTAGGGAATCTCGCTGAGAAAGGTGTTTCTTAGGTTAAGGGATTGGAGATTGGTGAGTTGGGTGATCGAGTAGGGAATCTCGAAGAGACGGTTGTTGCTTAGGTCAAGGGATTGGAGATTGGTGAGTCGGGTGATCGAGTCGGGAATCTCGCTGAGACGGTTGTTGATTAAAATCAACCTCTTTAAACTTTTGCACTTAGCAATTGTCGATGGCAATACTTCAATCCCCTTTCCCGCCAGATTGAGTTCTTCCCACTCCTCCCGCGCAGCCTGTTCAATAATTTCTTCTAATTCCGATGGCAACATGATTTCAAGGAAAAGGTTAAAAGGTGAAATTTAGTTTGGTGGTGGGAGATTGAGATCCCCGACTTTTTCTACTCAAGCAAAAGAGATTCGCAAATTTACAAAAAAAGTCGGGGATCTGGGCTTTTAGGTATTCATTTAGCTCATCAATAGTTACATCGATACCACGCCTTCTCAATCCATCAGCGATCGCATTATTTGCATTCTCGTCTAAATGAAACCTAATTGATTCCACCATAACGCTCCTTCAGCTTTTGTTGCAAAAGAGAGGGATGCTTAGCCTTCATTTCCAAGGCAAAAGCTTCATCTTCGGCAATCTGTTGTCTAATTTCTCGAAAATGATCGTGATAATAAGCCAACGCAGAATAAACATCCGACAACGTGATAGTTGGATATTGAGAGACTATTTCATCAGCAGACAAACCCATCCGTTCATGCCAGATCGCAATGTCCTCAACCCTAATCCGATGTCCAGCAATCCGAGGTTTACCACCGCAAACACCTTGAGTAATCTCAATATGGTTATTAATTACTGCCGTCATATTTAACGCACCCTCAACAAGTATGCTGGCTTAAAAATAACATTATTTCTCTTGATTTTGACAATCCTCGCCATCCAACACCGCAAACTCTGTCAACTCAGGATCGTTAGCAAAATCTTCAGCCATCTCAGCCACAAAAGGCGATAACAAACGATGGCGCTCAGTCAAAGGCAGCTTCACCAACTCTCGCAAAGACAACCCATGCCCACCTGTAGCCAATCTAGCCTCAGAGATTTTAACTTCATCACTTCTTTGTTGATATAGCCTCAGACTCACTCTTAAACTATCATGCACCTTCGTCAAGACTATATTGGCACTCGATAAATCGCTTCCATTTACCAAAGCCCGTTCAACATCTTCACAAAGAAATTGCATCGCTTGTAGCTTTTCCTCAAGTGATAAATCATGTAATGCAGACAGCAAACTTTTGATGCTCATACTCTTAACAAGGAAAAAGGTAAAAGGTAAAAGGTAAAAGGTAAAAGGTAAAAATGGGCTAGTGGTGGGAGATTGAGATCCCCGACTTTTTCTACTCAAGCAAAAGGGATTTGCAAATTCATCAAAAAAGTCGGGGATCTGGGCTTTTTGGAGAAATTTGTAATATTAGTCGATCGCAACTCCAATAACTGAACATCTATTTCCGCCGCCAAATCTGCAATCTTTTAGTCAAAAACCATGGTCATGGGTTTCGACCCCTCATAATTTTGTCAAGTACAATAACAGATTAGTACAAAGCAACAAAACACAAATTTCTAAAAACATCCACAGTATTGCTAGAAAAACGATCTAAAAATATGAACCAATTTAAAGAATGGGGATTTTCAGCACAATGGTGGCGTGGAGAGAAAGGCGAGTATTGGGTATTCGCTCAAGTGATTCTTTTCGTTGGATTTATGCTGCTACCCGTTTATCCTGCGATCGCTTTAGATAATTTGTCACCGATCTGGAAATATGCAGATTGGGGAATCACAGGAATTTTTGGACTGGTTGCCTTGCTGTTATTACTCTCGGGCAGCATTAAATTAGGAACGAATCTGACACCATTGCCTCACCCCAAGGATGACGGCGAATTGGTAACTGGTGGCGTGTATGCGTTGGTCAGACATCCCATTTATAGCGGTGTGATTTTTCTAGCGATCGCCTATAGTTGTTGGAAAATAAGTCTCAGCCATGCGATCGGCGCAATAGTTCTGTTACTATTTTTTGACATCAAGGCGCGAAAAGAGGAATCATGGTTGAGTACTAAATTTGCTGACTACGATCAATATCGATCGCAGGTTAAAAAGTTGATTCCTTGGATTTATTAAGGTTGAGAAATTATGTGGGATGAACGTTTTAGCGGTTTGGAATATGTTTATGGTAGAGAACCCAATGATTTTTTGGTTGCCATTGCTTCTCAAATCCCCCAAGGAAAGGTTCTCTGTCTAGCCGATGGCGAAGGGCGTAATGGCACTTACTTAGCATCTTTGGGCTATGAAGTTTTTGCGGTAGATCAATCAATTGTGGGGCTTGAGAAGGCGCAGAAATTGGCACAAGAAAAGCAGGTAAGAATCACCACAATCCATGCCGATCTTACTGACTTTATAATTGATTCTCAAGCATGGGATGGAGTTGTTTCCATCTTTTGTCACCTGCCGCCAGAGTTGCGACTTAAGGTGCATCGCCAAGCTGTGCAAGGATTAAAACCCAATGGAGTTTTTATTCTCGAAGCCTTTGCTCCCGAACAATTGCAGTACAGTACGGGCGGCCCCAAGAATATAGAGATGCTTCCCAATCTATCCACATTACAGCAGGAACTAACTGGTCTAAATTGGGAAATTGCGCGATCGCTAGAAAGGGACTTAAATGAAGGTCAATATCACAATGGCAAAGCCGCAGTCATCCAAATTCTAGGCAGAAAATAAGCTGTAGAAGGCGATCGCATTAACAATCCATTTCCTAAAGGCGAGCGCTGCAGTCATTTTTATCTCATTCTCGTTAATCATTATTGCAATATACTCGCAGTAAATTTGCGGTTATGCTACGATAATTTAACTGATCTAGATTTACTTAAGTAGCTAGGTATAAGTAAATTAAAATCTAGAAAACTGACTCGCCCACTATGCGTGCGGGATAGCTTCTGATTTTAGTTTTTAACTATAGTTAGTGAGCTGCTTAATAATTCTATTAAGACTTTGACCAATATAAATAATGATGAATTAATTAGTACTAACTTATTTTCTTACTGCTAATTAATCTTAATAAGATTATATACGAGTATAACCTTGATGAACAACAAAATTACAAGTGTTGACCATAATTCAGGAAACTATGGCTTGGCAACAATAGATAACTTACTGGAGCGATCGCCAAAGGCGAAGACTCTTGCCTTATCTGAAATCAAGGTAGGCGATCGCGTGCGGATTGTCTCCCTAAATTGTGATGAATCCAATGGTCGGCTCATGGGTATGGGATTTATGCCTGGGGTGGTATTGGAGGTGGTTAGTAGCGCGGCGACGGGTTCAGTAATTGTGGCACTCCAAGATCATCGATTGGGATTGGGAATGGACATGGCTCAATGTATTCAGGTCGTATCCGAAGATTCAGACGCAAATCAGCATATTTTTAACGTGAAGAAGACAATGCCAAACAACTCGAAAACTCCTACTACCAAACTCCAAGATGTAGCGATCGGCTCACATTTAAAGGTCGTGGGTTACGAACCGACAGCCCGTGATTACAAACGCAAATTACTCGCGATGGGATTAACGCCTGCTACAGAATTGGTAGTAAAGCGTCATGCGCCATTGGGCGATCCCACCGAAATTGAAGTGCGAGGTTTTCGTCTGAGTTTACGCAAAGCTGAAGCTGATGCGCTATTGGTCGAACTAATCCAAGGAGCATAGCCATGAGCCAACCCATCATCGGATTAGTCGGTAATCCCAACTGTGGCAAAACCACATTATTTAACGCCTTAACAGGGAGCAATCAGCACGTTGGCAACTGGGCTGGGGTCACGGTCGAGCGCAAGGAAGGCGAATATCGATCGCAGGGACAACAAATTACGGTCGTGGATTTGCCAGGGGTGTATTCTGTGGATGCTGAAGACACCACCACGGGACTAGATGAACTGGTGGCTAGAGATTATTTGCTATCTGGGGAGGCAAATGCGATCGTTAATATTGTCGATGCCTCAAATCTGGAACGGAATCTGTACCTCTCTACGCAGATTTTGGAAATGGGCGTGCCGATGTTGATTGCTTTAAATATGATTGACTTAGCGGAGAAGCGTAATATTCGCATTGATGTGGAGCAGTTATCGCAAAGGCTAGGATGTCCCGTGATCTCCCTCTGTGCATATGCAGGGAAGGGCATTGCTCAATTGCAAGAGGCGGTGGATCTTGCCTTAAGCAATCCAGAGATTCCCCATAACTATGTGATCTATCCCCCTGAAATTGAGCAGGCTTTAGGGGATTTAACGCCATTATTAGAAAATCAGGCGTTGGCAAATCCTGCCAATGTGCGTTGGTTTGGACTCAATCTCTTGCAGTACGACGATCGCCATTTAGCGAGCTTAGGACAGGAACTATTACAAAAAATTGGCGAACATCGTCAGCATATTCAGGAAGACTTGGGTGAAGATATCGATCTATTGATTGCCGACAGCCGCTATACATGGATTCGGCAGATCATGCAGGGCGCAGTGGAACGGAATGACCTCTTGCAGAAAACGATTTCCGATCGCCTCGATCGCATAGTCCTCAATCGTTGGTTGGGCATTCCCATTTTTTTAGCGGTAATGTATCTGATGTTTATGGTGTCGATTAACATCGGCGGCGCTTTTATTGATTTCTTTGACATTAGCGTAGGCACGATCTTTGTCGATGGAACCGAACATCTGTTAACCAAAATCAATGCTTCTGGTTGGTTGATTGGGCTATTGGCTAACGGGGTCGGCGGTGGCATTCAGACCACTTCCACATTTATTCCCCAAATTGGTTTTCTATTTCTATTTCTTGCCATTCTCGAAGACTCAGGTTATCTCGCTCGCGCCGCCTTTGTGATGGATCGGCTGATGCGGTTTGTGGGACTGCCTGGTAAATCCTTTGTGCCGATGATGGTGGGCTTTGGTTGCAATATCCCAGGCATTATGGCAACGCGCACTTTAGAAAATCGCCGCGATCGCCTGATGACCATTCTCATGAATCCCTTTATGTCCTGTGGGGCGCGTTTGCCAGTCTATGCCCTCTTCTGTGCCGCCTTTTTTCCCACCAATGGACAAAATATTGTCTTTCTACTTTACATTGTCGGTATTCTCGCCGCCATCTTCACGGGACTAGTGATGAAGAGAACTCTATTTCGCGGCGAAGCGGCTCCTTTTGTGATGGAACTGCCCCCGTACCATATCCCCACCCTCAGAGGTATTACGATTCGGGCTTGGGAAAGGCTCAGAGCCTTTATCACCAAAGCAGGGAAAATGATTGTGATCGTAGTGATTATTCTCGGATTAATTAACTCCGTTGGTATCGATGGTTCCTTTGGTAAAAAAGATAGTCAAGATTCAATCCTCAGTCACTTTAGCCGTGCCATTACGCCCGTATTCAGTCCCATGGGTATCGAGCAGGACAACTGGCCCGCCACGGTTGGGCTATTTACAGGTATATTTGCCAAGGAGGTGATGGTGGGAACCATGGATTCCCTTTACACGGCTTTAGGCGAACAGTCGGCTGGTGCTGCGGATAAACCACCCGCAGAATTTGATTTTTGGGCGGGTATGGGGAAAGCGGTGAATAGTATTCCTGAAAACCTTGTCAAATTAGCAGATCAAGCTGTTGATCCCTTGGGATTAAGCATTTTGGGAAGTACAGACAATCTCGAAACTGCTGCTGCGGAACAGGAAGTAAATTCCACCACCTTTGGGCAGATGGCTTCCCGCTTTGGTAGTCCTGCGGCAGCGATCGCCTATCTCCTATTTGTGTTGCTTTACTTTCCCTGCGTTTCCGCAACCGCCGCGATTTATCGCGAAACAAACCTCGGCTGGACAATTTTTGTCGTCTGTTGGACAACGGGACTCGGCTATTGGGTGGCGGTCTTCTATTACCAATTGATGACAATGAATCAACATCCTGCTACGGCGATCGCTTGGTTAACAGGCTTATCTCTATTTATGCTAGGCACATTAGTGGGACTAAGAAGATTTAGCGCCCATCGTCGTATTCAAGCCAAAAGTCAACAGGCAACCCAGCTTAATTAAACGATCATCTATCTCTATCAACCTATTTTTAAAATTATGATTCTGCAAAAACTTCAAGAGTATTTTCGCGTGCGATCGCCAACTTCCCTAGAAGAAATCGCCAACCACTTCCAATGTGAGCCTGATGCACTGCGCGGAATGTTAGCCCAACTAATTCGCAAAGGTCGCATTCAGAAATTGGACGGTAAAAATTGTGGTGGTTGCCATAGTTGCAAACCCGAAAGCCTAGAGCTATACGAATGGGTATAGAGTCGGCTAGTCTTTTAATACTAAAGCATTTATAGCTCAAACCCAAACCAAGAAAAAATGTAAAAGCGTTGCAAAGCAACGCTTTTACATTTTTTCTTGGTTTGGGTTTGGTGAGCTACTTATAAATTACGAATTATAGCAACGCAAGAGATAGATTGGACAAATCAAAACCCAAAAGATGAGTGGCGGCGCGAAGCGCCGCCACTCATCTTTTGGGTTTTAGATCCTAAGCAAAACCTACATTGCTATACCAAAAACTAGCTAAGCATGGGACTTTGATCGGGAGGGAAATTGGGAGATTCGGGAGCATCTAAATCTTCCTGCTCGTCTTCTGTGAGTTTATGGGTAATGCGATCGCCATAGTAGAGAATCGGAATGATAAATAGAGTCAGGAAAGAAGAGGTTAACATCCCGCCTAGTAACGCCCAAGCAAGTCCAGACCAAACAGGATCGCTGAGAATTGAGAGTGTTCCTAACATTGTCGTAACGCTAGTTAACAAAATTGGGCGAAAGCGGACCGCTCCTGCTTCGAGAATTGCGGCTTTTAATTCACTGCCTTCCTTGAGTTTATCGCCGATGAATTCTAGCAGCACGATCGCATTTCTGACCACAATCCCCGCAAGGGCAATTACGCCGATCATGGCGGTGGCACTGAAATAGACACCATTGACCGCAAATACTAAGAGAATCCCAATCAAGGCTAGGGGAATTGAACCAAGAATGATCATCGGGACTTTGAAACTACGGAACTGCCCCACGAGAATCAGATAAATCAGTACCACCGCTACCATCATCGCTAGCCCCAAATCACGGAATACATCGAGGGTGAGTTTCCATTCCCCATCCCATTGAATGTAATAACCTTTGGGCAAGGGATTCTGAAAGAAGTAAATGATTTGTTCGATGACAGCATAGACGGAGGAGCGATCGCCCATTTCACCCATGACATAGGTGACGGGGCGTTGATCCTTATGCAGGATCGGCTCATCGACGGTGCTAGGCGTAAAGGTGACTAATTCCGTTAGCGGCACTAGGGAACCTTGGCTGGTTGGTAATTGAATCCGACTGAGATCGTCAATGCTCTGGCGATTGGCATCGGCAAAACGCACTTGAATGCCCACGGGTGCGAGTTCACCCGATACCTTCATGATCGAAACTTGCGAACCTGCGATCGCCATATTGATCGTCTGGGCAACATCCTGTGTGGTTAGCCCTGCGCGGTTGACCTTTTCGCGATCGACCACCAGACGCATCTGCGGGATTTGATTTTTAACGGAATCATCAATATCCACCACTTGCGCGGTTTGGGCAAATACTGCGCGTACTTCTTTCGTGAGTTGGCGCAATTTACCATAGTCAGAACCATAGATTTCGGCTAGGAGAGTCGATCGCACGGGTGGACCTGGTGGATCTTCCACTAATTTGACGATCGCATTATATTTTTGAGCAACTTCAGTTAATTTCGGACGCAGACTTAACACGATACCTTCCGATTGAATGGAACGGGCATCTTTGTTGGTGAGATGGACGCGAATATCGGCGTAATGTTCGCCAAAGCGATCGGTTGCCCCACGCAACATTCCGTTAAAGTCAATCGGTGCGCCCATGCCCACATAGGTTTCAAAATTAGTGGTTTCAGGATTTTGCCGCAAAATTGCTTCGAGATCCTGCACAATGCGATCGGTTTCTGCCAGTTCGGTTCCCAAGGGTGTATCTAGCTGCACAAGGAAGGTGTCTTTATTCGCCTTGGGTAGCATTCTAAACTTGACGGTTTGGGTGAGGGGCAGCAAGAATGAAGCTAACATCAAGCCTGTAATGAAAAACAACACAAAACGGCGACGGCTTGACGAATTGAGAAGCGGTAACATTAGTTTGGAATAGAAGCGATAGATCGCTCCATCTTCAACCTTTGTTACTTGATGTGCGTCTTCCCCATTTGCTCCTTTTTTGATTTTAATCATCCGTAATGCTAAAAATGGCGTGATTGTCAGCGCTAGGGTGGTACTGACGATCATGGCTACGGGGACGTTAAAGGGAATGGGCTGCATATAGGGTCCCATCATGCCCGTCACAAAGGCCATCGGCACAAAGGCGAGAATGACCGTAATTGTGGAAAGAATGACGGGTGTTCCCAATTCATTAACCGCCATTACCGCCGCTTGGGTTTTCTGCCGCCAGTTCATGTTGGGCGTTTCTTCAAAATAGCGATGAATGTTTTCGGTAACGGCGATCGCATCATCCACCAGCGTTCCCAAAGCTAAAATCAAGGCAAATAGGGTAATCCGATTGATCGTTTGTCCAGAAACAAATCCCACTGCGAGAGTGCCCGCAAGAGTCAAGGGAATCACAAAGGCAACAATCGAAGATTCGCGCCAACCTAAAAAGATGACCAACAAAGCCACAACCGTGAAAATAGCGATGCCTAAACTTTGATAGAGATCGCCCACAGCGCGATCGGCGGTCTGTCCATCATTACGGGTCACGGCGATCGCAATGCCCGATGGCAACTGCGGTTTCAGTTCTTCAACCCGTTGGAAAATCTGTTGGGCAACGGTAACAGCATTGGTTCCTTTTTGCTTGGCAATGCCGATGGTGATCGCAGGTTGTGCTACAAATTCGCCCTTGGGCTGGGCTTTGGTGTCGGGATAGGGAATGCTAATATCCCAATCTTGGCGAAAATTAATCCGTGAGATTGTCGTGCGATCGCTAAAATCATCAATTACATTCGCCACATCCCGTAAATAAATTGGTGAAGTGGAACCCTGTCCAAAGCCGACAATTACCTCCCCCACATCATTAACGGACTGAAAGAGATTACCGCCATCAATAAATAAACGAGTTTTGCCAATGGACACATCCCCCGCAGGCAAACGCACATTTTCATTCTGGAGGCGTTGAGCAATTTGCGGAGCTGAGAGTTTGTAGCTGGCGAGTTTGTCAGGGTCAAGATCTACTCGAATCGCACGGGGTTGTCCGCCAGTAATCGCGAGATTGGCGGTATTAGGAATGCTGCGAAGGTCTTCTAAGAGACGTTCACCGATGCGGCGCAATTGATTGTCGCTGTAGTCTTTACCTGTAATCGTCAGGGTCACAATCGGCACATCATCGATAATTACAGGCTTCACCAGATAACTTGCGCCCTTGGGCAGTAAGTCCTGATTGCTAAACATATGGTTCTGCAATTTAAAGAGGGAGTCTTCCCAATTCTGTCCCACGATAAACTGCACCGTCACCTTTGCGCCCGAATCTTGCGAGGCGGAGTAAATATGCTCAACCCCCGATAATTCCCTCAGTTTGGCTTCAATGGGATTGGTGAGGGTCTTTTCGACAACGGAAGCGGATGCTCCAGGATAGGGTAGATAGACTTCAGCCGCAGGAACGATGATCTGGGGGTTCTCTTCTTTGGGCGTAAGCACAACCGCACCGATGCCAAAAATTACCAGCACTGCAATTAATAAAATCGTCAACTGTGAGTTGATGAAGTAATTGGTAATCTGCCCAATGATGCTGTATTTAGGAGGGTTTTGAGGGGAATTAGTCATGGTGAAAAGGGGAGCTTAGTTTACTTGAACAGCATTGCCATTTTTGAGATCCGTAGAGGGCTGGACAACAACGCGATCGCCATTGGCTAAACCTGAAAACACTTCAATATCTTCACCAGTGACGCGCCCTGTGGTGATTGGCTGGAAGTTAGCTTTGCCTTCGGCTACCTTATACACGCCCTTAATGCCAAACTGGTTGACGACCGCCGCTTGGGGAATTACCAATGCTTGGCGATCGCCTGTTTTTTGAGCTACGGCAGGATTGGTTAACTGCAATCTGCCAAACATTCCCGAAATCACACCCGCCGTGCCATTCAAAGTCACCTTGACCGTGAAATTGCGCGTGGTGGGATCGGCCGCAGGAATAATATGGCTGACCTTGCCCGTCACCTCGCGATTGAGGGCATCAATATATACGGAGACATTCTGCCCTGAACGAATCTGAGAGATCATCGATTCGGGGACTTGGGTGCTAAACCGCAGGCGATCGCTACTTTCAATGGTTAACAAAGGTTGTGCAGGTCCAGCCATTGCCCCAACCTCACTATGCTTGCGTGTCACCACCCCATCAAAGGGAGCGGCGATCGTGCCATAGTCGAGATTCGCCACGACCTGTGATACTTGCGATTGGGCTTGACTGACCTGTGCTTGGGCTTGATTCATGGTGGCTTGGGATTGACCAATCATCGCTTGGGTTTGTTGCAGTCGCGCCTGACTCATTTTTACCCGCGTATTTGCCTGATCGAGCAGTTGTTGACTAACCGCACCTTCAGCTTGCAGCCTTGCCATCCGACCTTGCTCAAGCTTTGCTTCAGCTAAGTCCGACTCAATTTCAATCAGTTGTCCGATCGATTGCTGTAATCTCGCTTCCGCATTTTGAAAATTGGACTGCGCCATGCTCACCCCAGCCAGAGCTTGATTGCCCTGTGCCTGAATGTCCGCCACATCAATATCAATCAAGACTTGTCCAGCCGTGACCCGATCGCCTTCCTGCACATTTAACTGGCGAATTTGTCCCATGACGCGACTGGTCAGCGTCACCGTTTCTAAGGGTTCGACACTGCCCGTAAGCACGCGTTGATTATTCACACCCTGTTGACGGGCGATCGCGGTTTTTACCTGTATGGGATTAGCATTAGAACTTGCCGCTGCCAAATTTGCGGCTGACTGTCCATTTTTACTGCTTTGAGTCAACCACCAGATCGTGCCGCCCGAAAGTAAAACCAAGCCCGAAATTGAGCCAATCAACAGCAGTTTATTCTGTAATAGCGACTGCCAAAAATGCTGAGTTTTACTATTTGTGATTTTATTTGTGATCATAGCCATCTCCACTCCTGCGATTTAACGCCAGTTCTTAAAAAAATTAAGGTTGGTTGCCACGATGCACAGAATAACCCGCACCCTGCCAAGCCAGTAAACCACCTTGCAAACTATGGACTTTGCTATAGCCCTCAGAGACTAGCCATTGTGCCGCCATATCGCTGCGATGTCCTGATAGGCAAGTGACAGCGATCGCTTGATCTTGGGGAACTTCTTTAAGAATGCGATCGCGACTCATGCGCTTTGCCCCTGCGATATGCCCCATAAAATACTCAAACCAGCCCCGCACATCAATTACGAGTAATTGCTCTTGGCGCGAATTCAATTGTGTTGGCGAAAGGCTCACCGATTTTAATGCTGGCTTTTTAGCTGATTTCTGTTTATTTTGTTTACTATTCATTGTTTTAGGGATTTGGTGTTTTGGGAATTTGGAAGATCCCCCCAGCCCCCCTTAAAAAGGGGGGAGAAGACAACTTAATTTATTCTTCCCCCTTATTAAGGGGGATTGAGGGGGATCATTAGTAACTCACGATATAGCCGATAACCTTCTTCTTCCCCCTTCACAAGGGGGATTGAGGGGGATCTCTTTAAACTCTGCTCATCATGGCAAATGATTTGATAAATGGCGAAGCCATGCGCGGATCTTTAATCATGGCTGTGTAGTCGCCAACGCGGAATTGCAGTTTACGGCTCATATACGCCATACTCAAACCCAACATATCTAAGCCTCTCGTCGTCCACTTTAGCCAATGGGGACGATCGGCGCGTAAATCCCAGTTCAATGACTGACCATCATAGGCTCCTGCAAAAACCACCTTACCTTCCTGAACCACCAGTATTCCACTGGGTTTGTCTTGAGATTCAAAGCCATAGCCAATTACAGAATTAAAATGTATCTTCGCAAGTCCATTGACAATCTCTGCATCAGCATTCCATAGTTCACCAAAAGCTTTCATCCATTCAGGGGAAAATAAATCTGCCATTGTTCTCTCCTAAGTTAATTTAAATTTTGATAAAGCCTTAGCTTCTCTCTGTCTTCGTTTCGGGGTGTAGATCCCCCCCAGCCCCCCTTGTAAAGGGGAGAATTTTCTTCTTCCCCCTTTACAAGGGGGATTGAGGGGGATCTTTAGCAACTAACGATATATCTGACAATTTGTGTTTACACCGTAGCTTTTGTGAAAGAGTGAGGGCTTTAATAATTAGCCACAGTCTGCCATTCCGCCACCAGCGCAGGGGGAACCGATAGACTAATTGCATCACCATTGAGCGTAGGCAAAGAAATCTTTAAAGGAATCTCCGCTTGCAATTCTGCTAACAAAGGTTGCAGATCGTACTGCCCGACATTCCCCTGCGCTCCCTCTTTGAAAATGTTGCTAGAGGTATCAATAGCCGTGAGGGTTTTACCCAAGGAATTGCTTAAAGTTAAAGGCTGAGCATGATCGATCGCCACCAAATTAGGAAATCCCACCAAGCGCAACTCAAAACTACTATTGCCATCAGGACGCGATCGCTTGAAAGCGATCGTCTGCCATGTATTGCCATGCTGATCCTTGAGGGATTGACGCGATTGATAGACCATTTGATTTGGCGCTTCTTCTAATTGGCGAATCGCTGCTGAAGCACTAGGCGTATCAAGTACACCAAATCCGATTAAGGTAAAAATTGCGATCGCACCTATCAGCAATAACCAAGAAAAAAATTGACGAATTTGGCAGCTCATTAAATCTAGATCCTATTGTTTTTGAAATTGCTAAAAATTAACTCTGGCAAAGATTTGAACTGTTTTTTGAACTGTTTTTTGAACTGTCTGTCGATCCACGAGTAGAACTGCATAGCATCAGCAACTCTGTATCAATGACTCGATAAAATCGCCACACACTCTCACGCCGACAGGCTACCACTCCCGCATCCTTCATCAATCGCAAATGCTTTGATACATTGCCTTGATGGAGTCCAGTGCGATCGCAGATATCCTGAACACTGCGCTCTTGATTACAAATTGCCATCAGAATTTGCAAACGGGTTGGATCTGACAAAGCACGGAATCGATTTGCCAGAGTTTCCAATTCACTAGGATTGAGGGTGATATCCATGTCTGCTCCTATTCAAAATTAGAGTAAAACCCATTCCTATTCATGCTCTAATTTGAACTGCTTCAGGTTCTGGGATCGGAATAATTGGCTCCACTAATGGCAACCCGATCGCCTTAAAACCAAGCTTCTCAAACCAAGGAATCGTCCAACCAAAGCGCATTTTCGTGAGAAAATATTTCTCAAATCCAGCTTTCATCCAAGACACCCAGATCCCGTGATAGATCAAAGCGCGTTTGCGATCGCCTGACGCATTAGGCAAAAGCGGATCGGCTAAAAATAGCGCTCCTGTATTCCCAAAATCGGCAAAGCAAATCGCTTGTAAGGTTGGTCTGCACTGATTACCAGTAGAGACTCCTAACTCTAGGGCAATATTCTGGGCGATCGCCAAAGCCATTTCTTCCGACATCAATCCCACCTTGGGCGCACCCGTAGGAATTGGCGTTTGCTCCACGGCTTTAAGTTGGGTGACTACGCCGACAGAATAAATTGAAGTAAATTCTGGATGGCGATAGGTCGGCAAGACAGGCACAAAACCTTTGACATCAGTTAATCCGACCGCTTCACGGAGAAACTTGGGTCCTCGGAAAGGCGGTAACACCATTGTAAATTTAGAAGGAATCACGCTCCCATCAACCAAATGCACAGCATCAGATTCAAAATGGGAAATAGCCGTATTTTCCATCAGCTCGATTTCCCGATCTGCCATAAATTTACGCATCAGCCAGCGTGAGCTTGCCATACCGCCGATGCCTAGATGTCCTGCATAGGGTTCAGAAGTAATGAAAGTGATTGGAACTTGCGATCGCAGTCCTTTTTTCTTCAATTGATCATGGATCAAAAAAGCAAACTCATAGGCGGGACCAAAACAACTCGCTCCTGGGGACGCACCCACCACGATCGGTCCTGGATTCTCTAAGAATTGCTCCCATGCTTCACCAGCTAACACTGCATGATGTGGATTACAAATTGATTGGGTATAGCCACCTTCGGGTCCTAATCCCTTCAGAGCATCCAAGGCAAGTTCAGGTCCCGTGGCAATTACTGCATAGTCATAGTCCAATGTGCGATCGTCGCCCATCTTGATCTGACGCAACTTTGGATCGATCGCCGTGACTGCTGCATGAATAAACTCAATGTCATGCTTAGCAACAGTTTTTGCTAAATCCAATTGAATACTATCAAGGGATTTTAATCCTAGCGCCACCCAAGGTAGAGAAGGCACAAAGGTAAACTTTGGTTGATTGGAAATAAGCGTGATCTTATGTTCACGGGGTAATACATGCCTCAACTCGTAAGCAGCAGGTAAACCTCCTAATCCAGCGCCAATCACAACAACGCGAGCCATAATCTCGACTCCTAAAAAAATAAATTTATAAAAATTTTTAATAAATGCTCCTAGTGTGAGGATGGTGCAAAGCACTATCCTCATACCTTCACTCTCTCACTCCTAATTTTTGCAGTACCACAATCAACGGACACCAGTTGGTAAAAGCCGATTGCAGCAAGTTTAGTCCGACAAATGCAGTCAAAAACAGCCAATTGACATTAATCAGCGATAGAGACAAGCTGAGCAAAACCATACTGCCTGCGACTAAGCGCAACCACTGCGATTGATTCCAAGATCGGTTACTACTAATCATCGGTTTCTGCATTGAGCTTTTGACATTAATAAAATGATTATATCACTATACAGTAATTTAGTTGATAAATTGAAATATTTTGAAACATACTCTCGCAGCATTTTATGAAAACACCAGTTATTGCGTTATTTGATCTCTTTGCGAATCTCGAATAATACTGATTCCACCCCAAACAACGAGACTTGCGATGCTCAATCCAATAATCAAATCAGGAAATCGGGAATTTAATAGATTTACTAGCAAACCTGCGATAATCACACTAAAATTTGCGATGACATCATTCTGAGTAAATATCCAGCTTGCTCGCATATGTACTTCACCTTGACGATGCTTTGAGAGTAGGTACAAACAATAACTGTTCACAATAAGTGACAAGAGAGCAATTGCCATCATCCAGCCTGATTCTGGAGAGCTTCCCCAGACAAACCGTCGAATTACATCAAGGACAACCATCACCGCTAATGTGATTTGAAAAATGCCACTTAGAGTCGCGGCTCGATTCTTGTAATGCGCTGATTTACCAACTGCGTAAAGTGAAATTGTGTAAACCGAAGCATCGGCAAACATATCTAATGCGTCTGCAATCAGGGCAGTAGAATGCGATATAGTCCCTGCCACAATTCCAAGTACAAACATTATGCTATTAAGCAGTAATAAAATCCGCAGAGTTTTACGCTCCGCTTTATTCTTTGCCTCCATGTGACATCCACAGTCCGACATTGTTGCCTCGCTTGTTGTTTTAGCTTTCTTAAATAATTATGGCAATTTGTAGCCTTTGCCTCGCAAAAAATTGTAGTGCTTTATCGCACAATACATAGCTCACCATAATTAAAACCTAAAACCAGAAGCTGTCCCGCCCGCTATGCGGGCAGGACAGCTTTCTAGGTTTTGCGTTTACTTATGCCTAGCTACTTATAACGCATTAATTTCCTTTGCACCCGCAATTACCTTTGTGGTCATCTTCTCCACCAAGAGCATGTTCCGCCTCATGGTCGCGATCGCGTTCCTCTTGAGTTTTCACAATTAGTGAACCCGCAAGATAGGCTGTTATGGCAGCATCGGGATCGATTTCAGGGGTGACAATGGGCTTGATACCTTTGGATTCTATACGGCGAGACAAGCCATTGCCCATACTGCCACTAATCAGTACCTGTACATCGTCCAAGGGATGTGATTCTTTAGGAGAGCTTTCATGGAAGCTTTGGGCTTTAGTAAGTTGTAAAAGCTGTTTATTTTGAATAAATATGTCATCCACATCGTAGATTCAGAATTTCTGGCAATGTCCGAGATGTCCTGTTACGTTGGTTTGGTTTTGGCTAGATACGGCAATTTTCATTAAATAGTTCCTATTCTTTGTTTGTTAGTTGATGTTATGTGAAAGTTTCTAAGACCCTCACCCCTCGCCCCTCTCCCAAAAGGGGCGAGAGGAACAAGAGTTGGTCTTACTTCGCCCTTCATGGGAGAGGGGGCTGGGGGGTGAGGGCAATCTTCGTTCTATGTAACATCAGTTGTTTAGGCAGAAATATCAGGAGATGTCAGAGCCAATGGAACTGGGAAGTTATGTCCATTGGGCGATCGCATGACTTCAATTCCAATATCTGCCCGATTAAGCAGATCGGCATGAGTGCGAATTGGACGACCAGAATCATCTAAAATCGATTGTTGGAAATTAAAACCATTGAGATTAAAGCTGATTGCGCCGATACCTAAAGCGGCAAACCAAATTCCAATAGTGGGTAATGCGGCTAATAGAAAGTGGGTAGTCCGACTATTCCGCAGAGATAGTGTGGGAATCAGTAATCTACCTAAATAACCACTGTGGCTAGCAAGCAGATTATAGGTAGTTTCTTCTTGACCAAATTTATAGCCGAGGTTAGCTGATTCAATCTCTGTAGTTTCGCGAATTAGGCTCGAAGTAACGAGAGAGCCGTGGAGCGAACTCAAAAGCGCACCACCCAAAATTCCCGCTACTCCAAGCATATGGAACGGATGCATCAAGACGTTATGCTTGGCTTGGAGCGAGAGCATGAAGTAGAATGTCCCCGAAATTCCCAAAGGCATTCCTTCAGAAAAGCTTCCTTGCCCGATGGGGTAGATGAACAGTACGGCGGTGGCGGCAGCAACGGGAGCAGAAAAGGCTACGGCAATCCAAGGACGCATTCCTAAGCGATAGCTCAATTCCCATTGCCGACCAAGATAAGCCCAAATGCCAATCAGAAAATGAAACACGATCATCTGATAAGGACCACCATTATAGAGCCATTCATCAATGGAGTCGGCTTCCCATAATGGATAAAAATGCAGCCCGATCGCTGCCGAAGTTGGCACGACAGCAGCAGTGATCATGTTGTTATGCGCCATCAGCGATCCAGCGATGGGAACGCGAATACCCTCCATATCGACAGATGGAGCATTGGCGATCGCTAGTACAAACACGATCGCTGCCACGAGCAATGTGGGAATTGCAAGAATACCGAACCAGCCTATATATAGACGGTTGCTGGTACTTGTAATCCAGTCAGAAAAGACTTGCCAAGAATTTACTGGGTCAAGCTTTGACTGTTTCGGAAAGATATAAGTTGTCATAATTATTACTCTTTGTCAATACAATTCAATAGTGAATAGAATGTAACTGAACTGAGAAGTTTAAAAAGACTGCAATTAGTGATACTAAATGTGGAGATGTCCTATACCCACCAAGGCTGCTTACCAGTTCGAGGATCGGTGTCTGTCCATGGCGAGATCAAAATTTTGTTGTCAGTTACTGCAACTTTGACAATCTTAAGCGGTAGAGGAGCGGGACCACGCACCACGGTTCCATCAGGCGCATAGAGAGAACCGTGACAAGGGCATTGGAACTGTTGATCCAGAGGGTTCCAAGGAAAGGTGCAACCGAGATGGGTGCAGTTATCGACAATGCCGATGTTATCGAGAGTGCGATCGGCGGTGACAATCAGATAGGTGGGTTCACCTGCCAATCCCGCAACTAGAGCGCGAGTTTCTGGTGGCTCAGCCAAGAGTTGTGTAGCAGGAATAACTTTGCCTAAGATATCCTTAGCAAGAATAGCACCACCTTCGCCAACAGCTTCCGATGGTGGAACGAAGAAATTACCAAAGGGATAGAGTGCCGATCCTGTGGTCACAGCGATCGCTGATCCTGTGATGAAGTTTAGTAATTGCCGCCGCGACAGGGACGGACTTTCTAAGGGAAGACTATTTTCCATGAAGAGACTCGGTAGCTTTATTGGTACGAATTCCTAGAAGTTGATAAAGCCCACAAAAGCCCATTAGAGCAGTTACCAGCATTACGCTACTCATCACAACTAGACCAATTCCTAATCCAGTACCGCCATAAAGGAAAAAGCCTAAATAGAACAATCCAGCAGCCAATAACAAACGAATCAGGCGATCAACTGTGCCAACATTTGTGTTCATAAAGGTAATCTCCAATTTTAAACAAATTGCAAAAACTTGCAGCAATATTGGAAGACTTAATTCTTGAAGTATTGCAATATTTTTTGTAATCTACTTCAATATAACTTATTAGTAATATAATTAAACAAGATTAGTCTTAAGACTATGTTAAATTTAAGCTCTACAAGGCTCGAACCTTTTACTAGCTATAGGCTCCAGTCTTTTAGCCGTCCATCGCAATCAGATGATTCATCGTAAAGAACTATATGATTTCAGTACAAGTCATCTAACTCACACGGGAGGTTATACATCAGGATGTCATGCTGATTTTGGTTCGGAACTACCTTATCCATGTCGCGATCAATATGGTGGTAATGGGTCTGTTTGGTTGGCAAGCCCTGACTGGCATCCAAACTGTCCAGAATATTTTAGCTTCGATGAATGCACCATTTGCTCAATTATGACAATGTAAAGGGTTTTCCACCTAGTCTTGCTGGTTGGAAACAAGCTGGTGGGGCGATCGCTTAAGCATTAAATTTGCCGCCAGAATACCAATAATTGCCAGTACCGCCATGGGATAAAAAACATAGGTGTAATTACCAAACAAATCACGAATTTGTCCAGCTATTAAAGTACCGATCAGAGCGCCAACTCCATAGGCGGTAAACACTAGCCCGTAATTTTGAGCATATTGATTGGGATTGAAAAATTGCAAAGTAATCGTAGGAGCCATAGCTAACCAACCGCCAAGATTGAACCAAAACAGACAAAATGCGATCAGGTAAGTGGCGACCTGTCCCTTTTGAGCGCCGATCATCATCAATGAAGCAATCAAAATCAAGGTATAGGAAGAGATCGCTACATAATGCGGTTTAATGCGATCGCATAGCCAGCCAAACAGAGGACGACTAAGACCATTGAATAGTGCAAATAAAGACACGCTGCTAGCGGCTAAAGCAGGATTGATTTGAATCACCTCTTCTCCGACAGAACTGGAAATCCCGATCGCACTCAATCCCACTAAACTGGCGATCGCATAGCAAATCCACAACCCATAAAATGAGCGACTTTTTAAAATTTGCGCGGGATAGTTGATTGCTTGAGTAGAGGCAGAACTAGTTGAAGCTTGCCGAGGATGCCAGTCCTTTGGTGGTGGTTTGAGCATCGTAGCGATCGCCAAAATAATTACCATAAAAACAATTCCCAATATCCTCAATGTTGGCTTGATACCATACACAGTAATTAATTGATTTGCTAAGGGAGCTGTGATTAATGGAGAAAGTCCAAAACCGATAATTGTCAAACCAACCGCTAAGCCACGTTTGTCAGGGAACCATTTTGCTACCACTGCCATCGGAACACCATAGGCGATCCCCACTCCTGACCCCACAAATACGCCATAGGTAAGAATCATCATCTCAATACTACCAACTAAGCTAGAGAGAATGTATCCTAAACCAACAATAATTCCACCGATGGTAGCGATCGGGCGCATACCTAGACGCGGAATATAAAAACCTGCAATCGGCATCAGGAGAGCGTAAAAAACTAGCGCCACAGTGTAGGGTAATAGGCTTTGAGTAGCGGTAATTCCCAATTCTGCTTCCAATGGCTTTCTAAATATGCTCCAAGTGTATATATTCCCCAAACAGAGTAAAATCATCATCCCCAGGGGAATCAGTAGCCATCGCCCTGTTTCGGCGGGTATTCCCAATACGGTTACATTTGAATGATTGTTGTCAAGCATAAAGTATTTGTAAATAAGTTGGAGTAGCAAAAGAAAAATATAAGAGTGAGCTTAAGAAGCCATTTAAGAATTGTCTAGATCCCCCCCCAGCCCCCCTTAAAAAGGGGGGAGAATTATCTTCTTCCCCCTTTTTAAGGGGGATTGAGGGGGATCTTTTAGTTTTTTTATACTAAAAAGTAATTCTTAAATAGTTTCTAAGAAGTCTTTTACTCCCTCTAAATACCAATTCACAAAAGTGGGACAACACTTTTATAGATTGAAAATCAAAACCAGCAAGGTTTTTAAAGACACAAAATGACTATGCGATTTTGTGTTTGGGATAACTAAGTAGCTAGGCATAAGTAAACTAAAACCCTAGAAAGCTGTCCAGTCTGCTACGCGGGCGGGACAGCTTCTGGTTTTAGGTTTTAATTATAGTGAGCTACTTATCTTAACGTCAGTTCGACGAAAGCACGCCGCAAATGGATATATCGAATTCACGCTATCTTAGACAAATCAATAGAAATTTTTTGATGAATCTGCCTTACTTAATCCATAACAGCTAAATTCATCCTTAATTTTTAGGTTAGAAAAACGCTATTATTTATCATGTTTAATCATCCCGTGCGGAAAGCTCATGTCTGAACCTATTTGGTCCTATGTCACCCCTGGCATTCCTGACGAATTATTTGATCGCTTGCCAGGAATCCCGATGAGCAAATGTGAAACAAGGTTGTTAATTATCGGACAATTGCGGCTCAAGGTTGACTCGGTACTATGGGATATTGGCGCAGGTACTGGGACAATTCCCATTGAGACGGGTTTGCTATGTCCTAAGGGGAAAATTGTGGCGATCGAGCGTGATGAAGATGTGGCGGGATTGATTGCTAAGAATTGCCAGAAATTTGCGGTGAATAATGTTGAAATTAAAATCGGTAGTGCGCCAGAGTGCTTGACTAGTTTGACGACAAATCCCGATCGCATTTGTATCGAAGGTGGGCGATCGGTATCGGAAATTCTGGAATATTGTTGGGATCGTTTGCAGATTGATGGCAGGGCGATCGCAACTACGAATAGTCTTGAGGGTTTGTATGCAATTTCTGAAAGTTTTGCCAAACTACAAGCGCGAAATGTAGAAGTAGTGCAATCTTCAGTAAACCGCTTAGAAACTCGCGGCAACCGTCAAGTTTTCGCCGCCGTTAGCCCGATGTTTATTATTAGCGGCGAAAAACTGTAACCCCCTTTAACGTCAGTTCGACGAAAGCTAAAAATGGTAAGAATCGCTAAGCGATTCTTACCATTTTTAGCCATTTGCGGCGTGCTTTGCACGCCGCAAATGGCTATATCGAACTCACGTCCCTTTAATTCCCCCTTGCAAAGGGGGGAAACTAGAAATTTGGTTCCCTCCCCTTTGCAAGGGGAGGGTTAGGGAGTGGTTAGGAGATTTCGCGAATTTGAGGTTTTCCGTCCTTGAATTCACCAACTAAAATCAGATCGGTAACACCGACAAATAGACCATTCTCGACTACACCAGGGATGTTGTTCAAGGTTTTCTCAAGTTCAGCAGCATCTGCGATCGCCTCAAAGGTGACATCTAAAACCATGTTGCCTTGATCGGTAATTACGGGACCATCTTTTTTGACACCCATGCGTAGATCGGTTTTACCACCTAGCTTTTCTACGGCTCTAGTGACGGGGGCAACTGCCATCGGCAAAACTTCAATAGGTACTGCAAAAGTAGAGCCAAGCTTATCTACTAACTTCGATTCATCGACAACGACGATAAATAATGCGGCAAGGGAATCGACAACTTTCTCACGGGTGTGAGCAGCACCACCTCCCTTAATCAAGGTTTTATTGGGGTCAACTTCATCAGCACCATCGATCGCTACATCCACGCGATCGACATCATCAAGACTACGGATAGGAATCCCATATTTTTTGCCCAAAACTGAAGCTTGGAAAGAAGTGGGGATACCGACAATATCGGTTAGCTCGCCTGCGGAAATGCGTCGTCCTAGCTCCTCGATCGCAAAAGCAGTTGTGGAACCAGTACCTAAACCAACTACCATACCTGACTTGACGCGTTGCGCTGCCGCAATGCCAACTTCTTGTTTTAACTTTTTAATATCTTCAGCAGAAATACTCATGGGGAAATACTTATTTATAAACTTAAAAGTAGTAAAGGTTCTGCGATTTCATAAAGAATCCGATTTTTAGTAGCGGGGCAAAGTCTCGCTACTAAAAATCGGTTCTTTACTTTACTGCGTGTCCCTAATTTTAATCCTATCGCAACCTGTGAGCAGCGACTGAGAAACTGTCTAAATGAAATGTGTTATATGATACAATCCTAAATGATTTGAGAGATTGCATTCTGAAGGGACGCACTCTCTCAAATCATTTAATTACACGATCGCTATAGGGTGGGGAAGCATCAAAGCAGTTACGCCGTATGGCTGATTACACTGCTATCGTCATTTGAGTTACAAATAACGTGGGCGGGACTTAGAAGATGACTTTTTATTTAGAGTTACAGAAATTGCATTCTTTCGCTATCCCTAATATCGTAGTTTTATGAAAAGGCTAACCTATATCAGTAAGTTTGCGCGATCGCTTACCAAGAAAGAGATTGAAAGCATTAGTACTATTTCGCAGACAAATAACTCTAGAGAAGGTATTACGGGAGTTTTACTATGCTGTGGCGGCATATTTTTTCAGATCTTAGAAGGGGAAGAAGATAGAATTGACAGACTTTATAAAAAAATCTTAGAAGACGATCGTCATAATCAGATTCTCTGCCTCAAATCCGAGCTAAATGTATCGCAACGACGCTTTCCCGATTGGTCAATGGAAGTAATCGTTCTTGATGAAAATAACGATATTTTATTACAACCAATCAAGATTTTGCTGCAAACTTTAGGCGAATCACAAACAATTTTAGCCAGCTATACACAATCAGGAGTTTTGCAAGCCATTGAGAATGGAATTAATCCACTCACACTTACACCGCGATATACAGAAAAAATAATTTTCTTTGCCGATATCATTAGTTTTACTAGCATCACTGAAAAACTAGAAGTAACTGACGTTGTGGATTTACTCAATCAATTTTTTACAATCTGTACTAAAGCGATCGCAGCTAAAGGTGGCGAAGTCACGAAATTTATTGGTGATTGTGTAATGGCGTATTTTGATGGCGATCGTGCCGATGAAGCGATCCAAGCGAGTTTAGAGGTACTAGCCGAACTAGAAATATTACGCAGTCAGGCATCTGCTCATAGTCCATTACGAGTTCTCTATATTGGCATTGGATTATCGAAAGGAACCGTATTAGAAGGAAATATTGGTTCTCAAACTAAAAAAGAATATGCAGTTATTGGTGATGCGGTTAATGTTGCCTCAAGGATTGAAGCACTGACCAGACAGTTAAATCGATTTTTGGTGTTTTCGGCATCTGTACGTGAGGGACTAAGCGATCGCTGGCGACCTGTAAGACTAGGAGATTTTAAAGCAAAAGGGAAAGAGGCGATCGTCGAAGTTTATTCGATTGATGATGTCTTAACTTTCCAAAAGTCAGACTTTCAGAAGCTAAAACAAGAAATTAAGCAACATCTTGAATTAATTGGCAGTCAAACCCCAGAGTTAGTGTAGTAAATGCAGGTGGCGCTTCGCGCCACCTGCTATACATTTTTTGAAAGCGTTGCTTTGCAACGGGTTTAGAAAATATATTAGGTTTTACTACAATGCAAAGCGCTGTATGCTGTACGATCGCTAGTAGCGATGAATATAACCCCATGATGTCAAACCTTTTAGATAACCGCTATCGCGTCACTAGTGTCCTAGGCAGTGGCGGCTTTGGGGAAACCTATTTGGCTGAAGACACCAAAGTGCCCTCCAACCGTCGATGCGTAATTAAGCAACTTAAACCTGTTGCTGACAATCCGCAAATGTACGAATTATTGCAACAACGATTTCATCGTGAAGCAGCCGTTCTTGAAACATTGGGAGAAGAGAGTCGCTATATTCCCAAACTCTATGCAAACTTTACGGAAAATGGACTATTCTATTTAGTCCAAGAATGGATTGATGGACTAACTTTAACCGAAACAATTGAACGCGGTGGCAAATGGAATGAAGATGCAGTCAGACAATTATTAATGAGCATTCTGCAAACGCTAATCTATGTGCACGATCGCGGCATTATTCATCGAGATATCAAGCCTGACAATATTATTTTGCGTTCGGGTGAGCCAGTTCTAATTGACTTTGGCGCAGTTAAAGAAACTCTCAATGTCAGCACAATTCGTAGTTCAGTGCAGCAAGTACATTCGATTGTGATCGGGACACCAGGATTCATGGCTTCAGAGCAAGCGGCTGGTAGACCCTTTTTTGCTAGTGATCTTTATAGTCTTGCCATGACAGCAATTTTCGCGCTGACGGGGAAATATCCACAGGAACTCGGCACTGATCCACAAACAGGCGAAGTTCTTTGGCAGCCGCTTGTGCAGGGAATTAGTACAGATTTAAAAGCCATATTTGCGAAGGTGTTGCAGTTTGATCCACGCGATCGCTATAGCTCAGCGAGAGAGATGCTAGAAGCATTGCGCCCAACGCAAATACTCAATCAATCTCCTCCTAAACCAGTTCCCAAATCTCCAGCCCTGTCGAATATGCAGACCGTCGCCGTAACACCTAGAGGCTATACACCACCAACGGTTCCCGATCAATCTGTCTATGTCTATCAACCCCAACAAAATCCCAAGAAAAAGATCTTTGGTCAGTTATTAGTAACGGTAATTATCGGTGGAGCAGTTGGGGCAGCGATCGCTTTAGGCGTAGTTGTTTCGCAAAATGGCGGCATAGTGGCCTTATGGAATAAAATCTTTCCTGCTAATCAGCCTGTTACCAAAACACCATTTTATTTTCTTGCCGATTCTGCTTTTGAGGATAAAGAAAAAGCCAATCTCAGAGTGGAAAAATTAAAGTCTTTAGGATATACAGATGCAGGCTTGTTCTGGATACCTGACTATCCCAATCTAGGAAGCAATAAATTTCAGCAAG
Organism: Pseudanabaena sp. CCNP1317; assembly: GCF_034931345.1. Classification (NCBI taxonomy): domain Bacteria; kingdom Bacillati; phylum Cyanobacteriota; class Cyanophyceae; order Pseudanabaenales; family Pseudanabaenaceae; genus Pseudanabaena; species Pseudanabaena sp. CCNP1317. The sequence continues at coordinate 32,761 of NZ_JAYGIF010000017.1, forward strand.
TCTATACAGGACAGTTTCAAGATCTTGAAAGCTGCAAGACTAAACTCAATGAACATATCAAATTTGTAGATGATGCCTATTGCGCTTTTGCTAGTCCTAACGCCAAAGATCCTGTCCAGAGAATTTCTAAAAACGATTTACCGCAACCTACTGCTTCGCCTACACCTACGCCAACCGCAACTCCATCAAAAACGCCAACCGCAACTCCTACACCAACTAGACCCTCTCCAGAACAAGCAATCAGAGACTATTACAGTCTCATTAACGATCGCCAATTTCAAAACGCATGGCAAAATCTCACACCCAAGTTTCAACGCGATCGGGCTGGTGGCTTTAACACTTTTACGGACTGGTGGCGAACTGTTGATCAAGTCTCAGTTAATGGATCGCGTCTTGTTGAAATTAATGAGAAGTCAGCGATCATCGATATTGATCTCACCTACCGCAAAGACAAAGCTATTTTTCCTGAGACTCTTCGTATGTCTCTAGTCTGGAATGAATCTACTAAACAATGGCAAATCAGTGAAACACAGAGACAGTAATCCGCGTATAAATATATAGAATAGAACTGTAGGGGCAAAGCATTCCTGTCACAATCTATAAATTTTTAGATAACCTTCCTTTGGGAATGCTCTGCCCAAAACCTCGCAACGCAGGGATAGATTGTCTGTAAAAGCACAGAGGGCTTAGCATTTGCGGATCGATATTTCTGTGATGAGTTTTAAAATTGTGGCGCAAATGCTAAGCCCCTACTATAATTCCATTTATATAAAAGCCGAGAATATGCAAAATCAACCACAAGTCAGCATCATTATGGGTAGTGATTCTGACCTACCAACCATGCAAGGCGCGATCGCAATTTGTCAGCAGTTCAATATTCCCCACGAAGTCGCGATTATTTCTGCTCATCGCACTCCTGAAAGAATGGTGGAATTTGCGAAGAATGCCCATATGCGAGGAATTAAAGTAATTATTGCAGGAGCGGGCGGGGCTGCTCACTTACCAGGAATGGTAGCGGCGCTTTCGCCTTTGCCTGTAATTGGCGTGCCAGTCTCTACTAGACAACTTAGCGGCGTTGATTCTCTCTATTCGATTGTGCAAATGCCCAAGGGAATTCCTGTGGCAACTGTGGCGATCGGTAATGCTGATAATGCAGGACTTTTAGCAGTTCAGATTCTCGCTAGCCATGACCCTCAACTTCTTGAACAAGTAATTGCTTATCGTCAATCGCTAAAAGATATCGTGATGGAAAAGCAAGATAAGCTAGATGAACTAGGAAGTGAAAAATATTTGCATCAAATGTAGTGTGATGTAACGCACCTTTCGCAGATAGAATTCCTGCGATCTCAAAGGTTTGAGGCTTGCCCTGTGGCACAGCCCCTACGAAACAGGAATTATTCAGGTAGGGGCAATCCCCCCGTGGTTGCCCTGTTACGCTAGCAGCAAGAGGTTCATCATCTGAGTTCCACGTAACAACAGTTAAGAAATGGCGTAGCCATTTCTTAACTGTTGTTACGTAGTTCCAGCCTGATCCCAAGCATCCCGAACTGCATCTTTGACTTTATCCCAAGCCATTCCTGTGCCACTCTTTTGGGCTAAGAGAGCTTCATAATCACGCTTGAGTTCGGGTTCTGCTTCATCAAAGCTTTTGCCAAAATAGCGATCGCAACCTTCATGTCCTATCTGATAGGCTAATTGATAGCCTTCATAGGTAGCTCCTTTCTCAATATAGTGACGAGAATTGTAATTCTGTCGCCAGTAATTATCATCGAAGTTGGTAATGGTTAGGGTTTGATTACTCATGGTTATCTCGATAAAAATATAGATGAATCATGCAGGATTAACTTGCTTGCTGATAATCAATTTGTCTAGATTGATAGTCATAGCGAACTGTTAAAATCAATTTTTTGTCAGGCGCATAAATCAAAACGGTTAAATCTTGATTTGGGAAGGTGTTCCGAAATCCTTGGGTTAGCGATTGAGTTAAGGGCTTTACATCTGAGGGTAGAACTTGAGGTGAAATTACGACCCCTAATTTATTACCGTCGCGGACATAGGCATCTTTAATTAAGCCTTTACTAGTCTGCATCACCCAATTACCATAATCTTTCCCTGCGGCTGAATTACCTCGGGCTATTTGACTGTAATCTGAACTCTGATTGAGTTTTACTGGATTAGCAGCCTGAGGAGATCCGCAAGCAGTTGTGAAAGTTAAAACCAACATTAGAGCGATCGCTACTATTGCGGTTCGAGCATTGCGAAAAATGTTCATCTGGCTTTTCCTTCGTTTTTCACGCTGTTTATTCCTGTAGTGATATAAGAATTTAGAACCCCCTCTAACTCCCCCTTGAAAGGGGGAGAACTTAGACTTCTCCCCTTTCAAGGGGGGACAGAGGGGGGTAAGAAATTGAGGGGCAACTCTTAAAGCTTTTCGTACCAGAAATTAATTCTGAAATAGCTTTCTATACAAATTCACAAAAGTATTACCATACTTTTGTGAATTAAAAAGCAAACCCAGTAAGGGTTTTAAAAGCATAAAATAGCGTAGCCATTTTATGCTTTGGAATTAACTACCAGTTCTTCTCTCTGCAAAGTATTTATTAAGGAAAGTACTGCAAAAAGATAGAACGATGGGAGCTAGGATAAAGGCTAAGAGACCATTCATCGTAAATCCAGGAACAATAACTGAGGCAAGCCATAGCAATATTCCATTCACAACGAAGGAAAACAATCCTAGAGTAATGAAAGTTAGGGGTAGTGACAAGACTTGTAAAATTGGTCTAATGAAGGCATTGACCAAACCAATTACGATCGCAGCTAGTAACGCCGAAGGAAAGTTAGAAATATCCACACCAGGAACAATTAGATCGACAATGAGAAGTCCCAAAGCAGTTGCTAGTATAGTCAGAAAGTATCCAATCATAGTTTTCAACCTAGAGTAATGGTAATTTGATAGTTAGGAAAGAAGGCAAATCGAGCAAATCTAATTATTTGTCTGCTCGCCCTGTTTAGAGATCGCCCAAACAGCGTGAATAATGCCAGGAACCCACCCTAATAGAGTGAGTCCAATATTGATTAATAGAGTGGTGCTAAATCCGTAAGTTAGAAAAACACCAAGGGGGGGAAGAAGAATGCCTAGAATTAGTTTCATGTTGATTACTCTTAAATTTACTGTTTCTTTGGGAATGTAGTGCGGTCAAAGCCTGCACCACATTCCCAAAGAAACAAACTGTATGTTTTGAAAATTAGCGCTTTGAGAATTAGCGCTTAGAGACAGAATCTTTGCTTTTCCAAATTTCTTTTAAGCCCTGTTTGATCTGTTCCTCTTTACGAGCTACTACGGAACCAAGTTCGCCCGCATTAGTCTCAATTTCAGCCTGTTTCTGTTGTAAAGGAAGAGCTCCACTGGCTTCTGCTTCAACTTTTTTCTGGTCATACCATGTTTTTGCTTTTTCCCATTGCAGCTTAATCTCTTGATAGCGATCGCCATAACGATCCGCTAATTTCCGATCTAGATTTGTCATTTGTGATTTGAGGTTGACGTACTGCTCCTGCAAAATCCCCACTTCTTGACGTTCTTGATAGGTATTGACCGCTAGACTAATTTCTTCAGGATTAGTATCTGGTAATTCCACTGCCTTGATATCCATCATGATGGCGCTGGCTTCCCTATCTAACTCTTCCTGCTGTTGATCCAATTGAGTTTGAATCGCCAACAGTCTCACTCGTCGCTCCGCGATCGCCTGTTGACGCTCATGGGTACTTCCTGCGATCGCGCCTTCGATAGAAGCAGTGATGTTTTCTGTCTTTTCCTTGCCACCTCCCTTAAAATCAGCAATTACTGTAGAGACCGCATCTTTGACAATTAAGCCAATTTCACCTGAGCCTTCTTTTAGCTCAGCGATGGTCTGGGCAACTGCATCTTTGACAATTTCGCGAATATGTTCAGATCGAATACTGCCTTGGCTCTTTGCCTTTTCAAGATTAGTTTTAATCTTTTCTTTAACCAGATTAGACATAGTTGATACTTCCAATTTATGGGTGGGATTGATGCTTTTTCTGATCTCAGTTTGAGCAATGGTAGAACAGGTAGATAAGGCTAAAGCTATACTCAAACTTAAAATGCTTGCTTTTAGAAGTCTAAACAAATGAAAGACCATAGATTTCTACGCGATTAGATACTTATCACGCCTCAAATTAGGACAAATTTAGTTTCAACTTTGCTTAGAGATTAAGTCCTAAGCAAAGTTGGTATTAATATTGCTTGTCGTTTCAGTTCTATCTAGAAACAGCCCCTTACCATAAGCCGCGAACTGGCGCTGATGGTTCACTCGTTGTTGTTGGTTCAGTAGTTGTGGTTGGAGCCACTTCTTCAACAGGTTGAGCATTAGATGGCGGAGTTCCATTTAAGATTGGTGTAACTAGGGCAAGTACTTCGTCACTAGTTGCATAGCCATCAAAAGCATCAAGATTAAAGGGGATCAGAGAACCTTCTCGATTCTCATTGTAGATAACTTCTCTGTTGCTGGCATTGGTAGATATCCAAGGACGGACATCCTCGCCTAGCAAAGTCTCCCGTAAGAATCTTATACCCGCAGCATGTCGAGCTTCTACACTATGAATTGCCAAAGCCGCCGCTAAAATCGGTTTAGCAGTATCACCTGCGGCAAGTAAGTTCTGTACTTGTCCTTTGTATGCAGCTACGCCCAAATCTTCGACATATTGCCCTGCCAATAGGAAATCCGCAGGGTTAGCAAAGGGATCACGACCTAAGATTGCACTATAGTTGGGATTCTGTGGAAGGGTAATTGCTTCAGGATTGCCGCCAATAGAACTCAGGACGGCGGACAGATCGACTACGTGTTGATTCTCATCTGCACCATAAGAGGCGATCGCATCCTTGGCAATTTGAGGTGCTGATGCTAATCCGCCATTCCTTGTTGCCATTGCGGCTCGTTGGTAAAAGTCAGCTTCAAGTTTCTCTAAAGTAAGCGCATATTCTACTACTTGTCTAGGACTCAAAACTGTACTCTGAGCATATGCTGATGAAGAGGGCCTAAAGAATAAGAACACAAATAGAAAAGGGATAAAAGCAAAACAAAGCTTTAAAGGAAGTAATGCGTTACTACCAATATGCTTAAAACTATCGGCAATAATTTTAAGCTTCATTCTCAAATTAGGGGAGTAGGTGGTCATCTTAGCTGCATCCTTTTGCATGAGTGTATTCGCAAGTGTGGTGTATCGCCTCTAGCTAACAAGAGTCCCGCCAATAGGGTTGTTGAGTATATTTAGCGAACTCACGATTGCCACAATCTGTTTAGGGGTATATAGCTCGTCGTAAGCCTTACCTTTAAATGGATTTAGGGTTGAATTCAAGTTTGCATCACTAATTAAGCGATCGCTGTCTGGTTCTGTCACTGGTCTGTTCATGAGCGCCCTCACTCCTGCGGCGTGACGCGCTTCAACTGAAACAATTGAACCCGCTGCAAGGAGAAATGTGGGATTAGTCATACTTGTACCAGCACCGTTATAGGCGTGAACACCCAGATCTTCTAGTGTAACTGCGGCATTCAAAATGCGATCGCGATTAGCGAGAATATCATTGAGGCTAGAGGAATTAAAACTTAAATCTTCAGTCGTAAATAGAACTTGATTAGCTAGAACATTACGAAGGAATTTTACATGGGCAGTTTCTTGAGCGCCCAAATATTTCATATATTCAAGTTCTCGACTATTGGTAACTTTACCCGAACTAACTACGGCTGCATAAAAGACAGATTCTAGTTCTTCTAATAGCAAAGCAAAGTTAAGAATGCCAATATCATTAGCATTAAAGGTGAGCATTTTGCCACGACTGTTTGACTGGGCATAGATGGCTTGAGGCATAGCTCCAATCGCTATACCACCTATTCCATAAATTCCCCATTTGATCAGGGAACGTCGAGAGGTAGAAGGCATCTTCTCGCTAATCATAGTTAATCTCTCCTAAATAGTGACGGATATAATCGCAGTATCTGAATCCAAAACCTATGGCGCAGCTTACGCCATAGGCTTTTAAGAACTTGCACCCAAACCCTGAAGAGGTGGCACAAGTTCTAGCGCCTCTATTGAGAAGCTGATACTAGTCGCTGATCTTGAATCTCACTCTTAGCAGTTTTAAAATCGGTGGCGAGTTGCTTCTGTTGGTCGTCGCCAAAACTACTACGAATACGAGGAAATAGTTCTTTCTCTTCTTCTAGCACATGGTCATTTACAGCCGTTGCTAGAAGCTCTACCGCAGCTTTAAAAGCCACCGTATCGTCACAGTCCATGGCTTTGATTCGTTCAAGCATTTGCTTCATTTCCGCTTGTTCGTCATACAACTTCTGAATGTTATTGTAGTATTGACGAACAATTGGATAGATAACTTTCTCTTCAGCGTCGGCGTGGGCGCACAAATCTTGGTAGACTTGACCAAAAAATTCCTCTAGCTTGTCAGGATCGTCGGTGGCTTTAATCTGAGAGAGCAGAGAGTATATCTTGACGTGATCGAGTCGAATCAGATCACAAATATTTATCTCACTATCATTACGAGTGATGATGCTGCCAGCAAGACCACTCAGAGCCGCGATCGTATCCTGTACCCTTGACCATAGTCCACTGTCAGAAGGCTTGCCAGTTAGCTCCATAGTGCTGAGAGATTCCATAATCCCTTTGAGTTGCTCCTCATGACCACGATTTTCAAAGTTAACCGCATTGAGAGGAGCGATCGCTACGGCGATATCGGCTCCCACGACTTGCCCAGCCTTGTGAACAAGAACTCCTGCCATTGCTTGAGTGTGTTTGAGAAGCTCATGCTTGGCAACCTTTTCAAACAAAGTGAGGTCTGTATCTTGCATCATCTTGCCAAGATCTTCAAACTCTTTCTGAATTGATGGATTTGGCTCAGCTTTAATTCCATACTGAACAATCACCGTGTCGATGACACCCAGATTCTTCTGATCATCTCTGAGAAATCCTTCTAAACGGTTAGTGATTTCTCGATCTGGGCAAGCTGAGATTAAACTTTTCTCATTGGCAATCAGCAAATTTTGTGTTGCTTTCATGTCCGCCAATTTAACAGCGATCGCTGTACGTTTGTTATCTTCGAGTGTTACTGACATTGACGTTAATCCTTATGTATAGTTAAGAGACGATTAGTTCTCTATAAAGAAATCATGACGTTGGAATGTCCAACTACTTGAGTGACTTGATGAACTTGCTTTACTATGAAATAAAGTGTAATAGAACTCATGCTCTACTACGCTTCATTTCTAGATTGAGAAGTAATCAACAAGTAGTCAACAAACGAAGTTATCGTTTAAATGCTTGAGCAGCACGATCCCACGCATCTTTCACTGCATATTTAGCTTGTTCCCAAGGTAAACTTCCAGTTTGATTTGCTTGATAATCACGCTGCAAATCTGTCTCAACTTCGTTATAGGTTCGACCACTTTGACCATAGCGATCGTAACCTTCATAGCCAGTGCGATAGGCTGGTTGATAATCTTCGTAGGTTTTGTCTGAATCAGCATAGGTACTAGAAGTATAAGTCTCCTGCCAATTAGTTTCTTCAAAAGTAGGATTAACTTGCTCAGCGACATCCTTACCAGCTAAGCCGCCAACGACTGAACCGATCACAGCACCAACTACAGCTCCAACTGGGCCGCCAACTGCACCACCGATAACTGTGCTTACAGTGCCAGCCCCTGCGGCTCCCACACCTGTTCCTAAAGGATGTGATCCCACTTCTCCAGAAATTGGATCGAGATTGGCATCACTTTGATCAGCAGGATTTACATCTCTATTGACATTTCTATTAGTCATTTCAGCTTGTCCTTGTAAATACTTGTAAATAATTAATCTGTTTGAGTTTGAAGGAGTGAAGTGCTGCTCTCTGAGTAGTCTTCCACTCCTTTTTAATAGCTTCTAAGAAGCTTTAACAAGGCGAATTCCATATAGTAAAACTACTGCGCCAATAGTTGCCACGATCAAGCTTCCAATCAATCCGCCGCCTGTAGAGACCCCAAAGGTGTTAAATAGGAAACCACCTAATAATGCGCCGACAATACCAACAATAATATCGCCCAGCACACCGAAGCCACCGCCGCGAACTATCTGACCAGCTAAGGCTCCGGCCACTAGTCCGATCAAAATAAACCAAATAAATTCCATTAGATTTTCTCCGTGTATCCATTTCCAGTATTTGTGAATGAAGAGAATAGGCTAAGTTTCCAGTCACCTATCTTTTTTGAATTTATGCAATTCCTTGAAACGTGAAATCCTTTAGGGAATTAGAAAATAAACTCAGTCATTTTTTAAAATTCCAAAAATGGCATTACCATTCTTTGAATTGGTGTTAAGTAGGTAGGAATAATTAAATATAAAACCCAAATAAGCGGAATCGCCCGCAAAGCGGGCGATTCCGCTTATTTGGGTTCTTGGTTTTATTAAACCGAGGTACTTACTGCCCTAAGAAGTTTTTAACAGAGTCAATTACACCATCAACATTGTTCTCAGCTTCGTCAGGTAAACCTTTGGTGTTTTCCTTAACTTCATTAGCGCGATCGCCTACCATATTCTTAGTTTTCTCTACACCTTCGCCAACTTTGCCTTTAGCATCCTTAGCCATATCCTGAGCTTTACCAATATTTTCCTTGGTACCTTCTTTCACATTTTTAGCTAAGTCTTTAGCGCGTTTTTCTGCTTCTTTAGCAAAGTCTTTAGAGGTGTCAGCTAGTTTGTCAATCACCTTGTCAGTTCTTCCATCACGAAGATCGCGACCGATTTCTTTAGTGATACCTGCGGCTTTGTCGATCGCTATGTCAGTTTTCACACCTTGCGTTACTTCTTCAACTTTGTCGCCGAAGAAACCAGCCAAGGGAGCTGCAATCGCCCCAGAACTAAAAAAGGTCACTTGTAACATCAAAACTAGCGCGAAACCACAAGCGAAAAGATGTCCTTTCTTGACACCATTCAGTATCGCAGTGACGGGACTATGGACTATTAAAATGAATAGCCTTGCTCTTTTCTAAGATATGATTCATTTGTTTCACCTAACGTTTTGTGTTTAGTTCCTGAGTCAATATTGAAGCTAACAGGCAATTGTTTGATCCAGAAGTGTTGAACCAAAAGTGAAGAAACACCAAAAATGGATACACTACACCTATCAAAATAGTGATTTCAGCTTAAAATCACTATCCTCCTAAACCAATGTAAGTAGCTAATATTCTCACAC
>NZ_JAYGIF010000018.1:0-40958 GCF_034931345.1 Pseudanabaena sp. CCNP1317
CTGCGATCCAAGGACGCATACCGAGGCGGTAAGACAATTCCCATTCACGTCCCATGTAGCAGAAAATGCCGAGCAAGAAGTGGAATACTACCAATTGGTAAGGACCACCGTTGTATAGCCATTCGTCAAGGCTATCTGCTTCCCAAATGGGGTAGAAGTGCAAGCCAATCGCGTTAGAAGAAGGAACAACTGCGCCAGAAATCATGTTGTTTCCGAATAGCAAGCTGCCTGCTACTGGTTCGCGGATTCCGTCGATATCGACTGGAGGTGCGGCGATGAAGGCGATGATGAAGCAAATGGTGGCGGAGAGTAAGCAAGGGATCATGATTACGCCGAACCAACCTACATAGAGGCGGTTTTCGGTGCTGGTGATCCAATTGCAAAACTGATCCCACAGTGACGTGTTTTCACGTCTTTGTACTGCTGTTGTCATGATTGCAAATAATCCTTTTGGGAATGAATAAGTTATGAAATTTTATATATAAGCCTAAGCCTATCCATCTAGATTACATTGAAGTATTGCGTAATGTAAATAGTTAAATCTTAAATCTATCTATAGATAAATGCGATCGCTGGGAAGCCCTGAACATTTAGAAATAGCCGATCATTTTAACTTCGGTTTCCAGTACAACCCCATAGCGATCGCTAATTACTGTTTTAATGTGTTCTATGAGACTGAAAATATCGTTGGCTTTTGCGTTACCAAGATTGACGATGAAATTGGCATGTAGTTCTGAAACTTGAGCATTGCCGATTTGATAGCCTTTCAGTCCAGCGTCTTGGATGAGTCTTGCTGCAAATTGAGGTAAAGGATTACGAAAAACACTACCGCAGTTAGGCAAGTGATAGGGCTGCGTAGTATGCCTCACTTTGAGCTTTGCCTCAGTGTCAGCAGCGATCGCATCTGGATCACCACCAGTCTGCAATTTGAAAGTTGCCTCTGTGACTAGTTGTGATGATGCTTGTAAAGCAGAGGTACGATAACTGAAATCTAAGTCTTGGGGATAAATTAGCTTAGGTTCACCAGTCAAGTTAACAGTCTGTACTGATACCACACAATCCGCCGCACAACCGCCCTGCGCTCCCGCATTCATCACCACTAATCCGCCTACCGTTCCGGGGATGCCAACCGCCCATTCAAAACCTGACCAACCACGACTAGCCGCTTGCATGGCTAAACGGGCTACAGGTTCACCAGAAGCGGCTGTAACCTGTCCAGATTGCTCATCAAACTCAATCCCGCGTAGGTGGCGAGTGCAGATGACTAAACCTGATAAACCTTGATCGCTAATTAAGAGATTGCTCCCTGCGCCAATAATCGTGATCGGTAAATTTCTAGAGCTTGCCCATACCAAACTATCGGCAAGCTCTAAAGATGTGCGCGGTGAAATGAAGTATTCAGCCGCGCCACCGACACGCATCGAAGTTAGCCCTGCCAGAGATACGTTCGAGCGAATTGGAGTTTGGGTGTGAAGATCGAGTGACATTGGCTTGGGAGTAAAACTAATTGATAGAGGAATCGCTTGGCAATTCCTCTATTTCTTTCATTGTGGGCGCGATCGCCTGATTGAGATTGCCAGCCCCAAGAAATACGGCGAGATCTCCAGATTGTAGTCTTTTTACTAAAAATGCTTGGATATCTTTGAGGGTTGGCAAGTAATGTACTTGATCTCGCACAGAGGCGATCGCTTCAGCAACTTGTGAGCCTGTAATCTTGCCATCGTTGGGTTCACTGGCGGCATAGATATCAGTGACAATCACCATGTCAGCATCGGTAAAGGAATGGCTAAACTCTGATAAAAATCGATGAGTGCGGCTATAACGATGGGGCTGAAAGATGGCAACTACCCGACTAGTAGTATTTTGTTGTCTGGCTGAGGCAAGCGTGGCAATAATTTCACTAGGGTGATGAGCGTAGTCATCGACAAAAGTAATCCCGTTCTGCACACCTTTAATCTCAAAGCGGCGACTAGCACCCACAAAATCAGGTAAAGCATCAGCGATCGCTTGCCACTCAACGCCCACATAACGCGCCACTGCGATCGCTGCTAGAGCATTACTAAGGTTATGTTTACCAAGGAGTCCTAACGAAATTTGCCCTAAAGGTTTGCCCCGTTCGATCACTAAGGCTTGGGTATCTGAAGGGCTGTACTGCACATCATTTACCGTATAGTCAGCCAAAGGATCACTCAAACTATAGGTTAGATCTAAACGAATATGCTCCTTCACCGTGGGGCAATCAATAGAACCAACGACAACTTCACAACGTTTTGCAAAAGTCTGAAAAATTTCAATGACCTGTTCAAGGTTGTGGTAATGATCAGGATGGTCTAACTCAATGTTGGTAATGATGCCAATGTGAGACAAGAATTTCACCAACGTGCCATCGGATTCATCAGCCTCAGCAACTAGATATTTGCCATTGCCTAAACGGGCGTTGCCTTGCCAAGCGCTAACTTCACCGCCAATGATAATACTGGGATCTATTCCTCCCTTGAGCAGTAAAAATCCTACTAAGCTACTGGTTGTCGTTTTGCCATGCGTTCCTGCAACCGAGATCGCTTGAAATTGCTCGATCAAAGCGGCTAATAAATCAGAACGATGCAAAATTGGCAAGCGATTAGCCAGAGCCACCTGAAATTCGGGATTTTGTTGGTTGATCGCAGTCGAACAGACCACTTGAGGAGCATTTGCTAGATCGATGTTGTCTGCATGATGCCCTTGAAATGTCTTTACACCAAGATCCTGTAGCTTTTGAGTGATGCGATTGCTACTAAGATCTGAGCCAGATACCGTAAATCCTTGCTTCGCTAAGATATAGGCGATCGCCGACATCCCGATCCCGCCAATACCTACAAAATGAAACGGTCTACCGCTGAAATCAACTGGATTCAGCATTTATACTTCTTACCTACCAAATAACGAGCCTAATAATAACAGATCAAAAGGTGCTGATTCGCGCCATATTGTGATTTAAACCACTTGATTTAAACCATCAATGATTCTAAGCCTTCAGGGTTGAGGATACACAACACATCGCGATCGGGAATACGCTGAATTAAATTTTTGCGCTCTAGCTTGCCCAGTACGCGAGTTACTGTCTCTCTAGCTAAACCACTTAGACTACTAAGTTCTCGATGGGGCAAATTGGGGATTTCTAAGCCACCACTGACTTTTGTACCTTGACCTTCAGCCAGAAAGAGCAGGACATCGGCAACGCGAGAAGTGCTATCAGCTTCCCGCAAGCGTAAACGTCGATTAACTTGGCGGAGGCGCTTTGCCATGAGCCTTGCTAAATGTATGCCTGCGGTTGGTTCTGTTTCAATCAAATGTACAAAATCTGAAGCTGGCAGGCTGCCGATAGTTGTGGGGGTGAGGGTAATCACGTCAGTCGATCGCGGCACTTGATCGAGGGGAGCCATTTCACCAAACATCTCGCCAAATCCGAGAATATTTAGCGTTATTTCTTTACCATCCAGATTGTAGGTGCGAATTTTTGCCCAGCCTTCCAAGATGAAATAGACTGAGTTACCCCAATCATTTTCTAGCAAAATTACTTGATCGGCTGGATGACTGCGCGTGACCATGTGCGCTGTTGCCCTAATTACGGATTCATCAGGTAGCCCCACAAAGAATGGGGCAGACATAATTTTTTGCTGAAGATCAGTTCCATCCCGCATAGTGGCTGCTCGTAGCTCTTAAAATTTTTCTGTAAGTAATCACTCTATCCGAGTTTGTGGCGATAGGTATTGCTAATCAGCATAATGACTTAGTTATTGTAATTAATTTATTCCCAAAATCTAAAGCAATTTGCAACTAAGTAATCCGCAAAAATAAAAGAATCAGTTCTTAGCGGCAAAGCTGCGCCATTAAAACCCGATTCTTTTGTTAACGTGACGTGAGTTCGATATAGCCATTTACGGCGAGCTTCGCTCGCCGTAAATGGCGAAAAATGGTAAGAATAGCTTAGCTATTCTTACCATTTTTCGCTTTCGTCAAACTTACGTTTTTATTAACATATTTGTAAAGATACTGATCTCCAAGCCCCAATCTCATTATTCCACGTATCTAAATATTAACTGATGTTACGTGGAACTCAGATGATGAATTGCTTGCTGCTAGAGAAGCAGGGCAACCACGGGGGGATTGCCCCTACCTCAATAATTTAGATTCTGTAGGGCTGCGCCCCCGTGCCAGCCCCAGACTTCCGAAATCGCAGGAATTGCTTCCACGTAACATCAGTATTAACTTGCATTCCCAAGTAACTTGTGTAGCCTTGAGGCAAGAGATTGAATAATTCCGTTGGGATGAGTTTCTTCGGTAGGGGGGATCGAAGCTTCAATGTCAGCGACAACTTCGGGCGGAAGGTCTAGTATCCGAACAAGTCTTTGATAAGCTGCGGCTTCATCAAGGTTGATCATGGGTTCATCAGGATTGCGCCGACTAGATTGGATCACTTGGTAGCCAAGCCTGAGGGTCATTTTGCGATCCTCTATACTTTTAATGTTGGGGACGACTTCTTCTAGGGGAATATTTTGTCCTAAATAATCTTTGAGACGGGTTTTCAGCGCATTACGTTCTGCATCGGTCTTGGCAAATAACATTGCAAATTCATCAAGCATTAGCCGAATTTCATCAGGCTCCAGCTTGCCATCAGCCCATGCCATTGCGGCTACAGCCCGAAGCATATCCATCTGACGAGGACTAATCGGAGGTGGGAGTTCTTGAGGTGTCATAGATTTACCCTTAGCCAAGTTTGTTTGCCAAATATGCACAAATCATAGGCTAGATTTTATAAAAACATGTCTTACCTTTATTAATGTTTATAGGGTTGCCCTGCGGAAGGATCTAGACAAAGATTTTGAATCTTGATCTACCTTTCAATAACTGATGTTACGTGGAACTCAGATGATGAATCTCTTGTTGCTAGCACGACAGGGCAACCACGGGGGGATTGCCCCTACTCCAATAATTTAGATTTTTGTAGATTTTTGTAGGGGCTATGCCACAGGGCAAGCCCTAGACTTAGATGATCGTAGGAATTCTATCCACGTAACATTAGTCAATAAATTTCATTTATAGCTGTCGCCATTCTTGTTAGGACGTAATACCCAAACCCAAATATTGTGAGGCGGCTCGAAGCGCCGCCTCACAATATTTGGGTTTACAGGTGGCTATAGCTATAGATTCTTAATTATTTCAAGATGAAAGCTTTTGTTTAAGTAAATCGACATTTACGGCGCTTAAATCAACTTGAATTTCTAATCGTTGTTTTTCATCACGAAATAGTAATACTGCATCACCATTAGGTTGAATGATGCTACCAAACTGCGGATCGGAGATTTGAATTTTTTGGTAGACGATTTTGGGGAGGGTGATGCGGAGTTGATAGCTGCGACCTGAAGATGGCAGGATGTCTAACTGTTGAGTAAATAAATTGAGTTGAAAATAACCGACGGAGATATTGCGTTCGTCGGGGCTATTGGGCTTATACCAATAGAGGGTAATACCTCGGAGGCTTGGTGTTTGAATTGCAAAGGTTTCGTCGAGAGCTTGCTTATTCCAGTTGATCGCATTGCGATCGCTATTTTCGGTTAAGGGGCGTTGTTGCCAGATAATTTCTTGCCCCGCAAGAGATGTCCACCATTGGGCAATGCGGGCGAGATTGGCTTCAGCATCTGGTTCGGTGCTGCCAAGTGTCCAAGTAATGGTTGAATCCATTATTTTTAGGTACGTTTATTTGACATTTACATAGAGAATAAAAGCATAGCAGATGCATTTGAGGAGATCTAAGAGAAATGTTTGGAATTGGCTGGCCTGAGGTAATTGTGATTTCGCTTGTGGGTGTGGCAATTTTTGGGGCAAAGCGTATCCCTGAAATTGGTCGCAGTGTAGGACAAGCTTTGCGTGGATTTCAAGATGAAGTAAAGAGTAGTGGTGAAACTACTGATAAGTCAGACTCCCTAGATAAAGACTAGTAATACCAATTCACGCAAGTGTTGCCACGCTTTTGTGAATTAAAAACCAAACCCAGTAAGGGTTTTAAAAACACAAAATAGCTTAGCTATTTTGTGTTTTGGTATAACTTTCAGCGCCGTAGGCGCTGAAAGTTACTAAAGTCTGCCTGATTGAGCAGGGCAACATAGGCTGAACCTTGGGCAATGAGTTGAATTAAGCGCTCTTCGGGTAAATCCTCCAAAAATTCTTCGTCCTCGTCTGGAGATCGCTCAAGGTTGGGGGATTGCTTCTCAGGCGATCGCATTGGAGATGCTTGCAATGGTATTGCGAGATTAATCTTGAGATGCTGTGGTGGAATGACAAGTAGTTTACTAGCCCATTCGATCGCTACTACACCAAGGGGAAAATCTTCGCCGCGCCAATATTCTTCTAAATGCAAGCTGGGAACTTGAGGAGGCTCTAGTCGATAAAGATCAATGTGATAAAGTGGCAGGCGACCTTCCGTATATTCATCAATTAGGGTAAATGTTGGACTAGTGATCGTGGTGCTAATCCCAAGGGCGCGACCAAAGGCTTGCATAAAAGTGGTTTTGCCACTGCCAAGATTACCTTCGAGCAGAATAATTGTCCCTGCGGTCACGATTTGAGCTAGTTTGGTGGCGATCGCTTGAGTTTCATCAAGATTATTGGCATAAATCTCAATCTTTACAGTCTCAGTCATAATTCGGGTAAACTTTTGTACTAGGTAAAGAGTCTTTTTATCGCTAAATGGTTCTTAAGTAAGTTGTTGAAATTAACTGTAGGATGGGTTAGCGATAGCGTAACCCATGATTTTTAAGAAATTGATGCGTTAAGTTGCACTAATGCATCCTACAAATAATTAGACCTTTTTGAAGGCTCGTCCTAGGTGAGCTTTCAAAAAAAACGATTTTTACGAAGAGAATTGCTGCTAAATTCTTTAGATTCTTGTTTTGTTTTTTATATTATTGAGCTAATTTCGGCAAAGTTTTTATGGATACGGATATTCTTCAGTCACTCGCTCATCTTGATCAAAGTGGTAACGCTCAGATGGTGGATGTGACGCATAAACCGCAAACGGTAAGACGGGCGATCGCTGTTTGCGAGATATCTATGAAAACAACAACGTTGGACGCAATCCAAGCAGGGAATGTAAAAAAGGGAGATGTGTTAGGCACGGCAAAACTAGCAGGAATTATGGCTGCGAAACAAACCGCTAGTTTGATCCCCATGTGTCATCCTGTGAATCTAACTAGTGTCGATGTCAGAATTATGCTAGATGAAAATATTCCTGGCTATCAGATAGAAGCTGAGGTCAAAACTAAGGCGGAAACTGGGGTGGAAATGGAAGCGATGACTGCTGCCACGATCGCAGCTTTAACCCTTTACGATATGGCTAAGGCGCTCGAAAAAACGATGATTATCTCAAATACAAGGTTGATCCACAAGAGTGGCGGTAAGTCTGGGGATTTTAATGTACCTAGAGGCGAGTATTGTGATCTTTAAAAGTAGAAGCCGTGATTCTCACGGCTTCCACTTTTAAGCGACTTTGTGACCTGCGATCGCAATTAGTTCGCGAATTTTGACTTCAGTTAATTGACTCTCGATATCTAAAGACTTAGTTGCAGCGTCACCTGTAACTATTGCCGAGGTATCAACAGTTTGGATTGCTTTGGTAATAGTTTCGATACAACTAGCGCAACCGATGGAAGGAACGGAGAGCGTTAAATTCATAAATAATTAATGTAAAGGTATAGCGATCGCAATTATAGTTGAGCCAAGAAGCCTTAAGCATAGTTGCTATGTTTTAGGTTAGGGTGTCGAAGTAAGATAAAAAGATATTTTTCTGGAGTGCAACGAAACTACACCACAGAGAAGCATCTCTTTAATTAGATCGCAGAACCCTTGGTATTTGGTAGAGGCAAAGCGAGACTATGCAAAATATCCTAGATTATGTTCAATGCGGTATTTTTGTTTTGGCTATAGAGTCAAACTTGCAAGTATCAGATGGAAAGGAACAAGATCATCAATCATTGACATTGCGATTTGTGAATGCCAATCTTATCTTTGTTCATCTCATTTTCGGGGAACGGAGCATCGATCAAACCGTTGATATATTTGGCTTGCAGCCAAAAGAATGTTTACCATTAGAATTTGCTCAGTTGTTAAATGAGCATGTTATTCAATGCTTGAAAACACAGCAAGTTGCTGTGTTTTCAACACAACTTGATTTGGTGACAAATAGACTGTTATCGATTTCGCTATCCCTAAGGATTGATAGCAACGATCATTCCCAACAAATTGTTGGTACTTGCCAAGACATTACGTCCCTAGAATTATCCAAATCAAAGATTAAAGAATTTAACCAAAAAAAATTCAGCCATTTAGTAAGTGAAGTCTCTGATGCCTTTGTGGTAGTTGATCATGAAGGTATTGTCCGCTACGTCAATCAGTCTGCTGAAATCCTGTTTGGCTGTAAATCTGACGATATTATCGGTGAGACTTTTGGACTACCTGTAGTAGCAGGCGAAAGCACAGATATCGACATTCTCAACCGAGGTCGTACCACCTCGGCGGAAATGCGTGTGTCTGAGACCATGGATGAAGATCGTAGAGTTTATGTGGTCGCCTCATTGCGAGACATTTCAGAACGGAAGCGGGTGGAAAAATCTCTACAATTACGTGAACGAGCGATCGCGGCAAGCTCTAACGGAATCGTCATTACCGATGCGACTCAGCCCAATAATCCGATGATTTATGTGAATCCTAGCTTTGAGAGGATTACAGGTTACAGTGCGGCTGAGGTGCTAGGACGGGACTGTCGCTTTTTGCAAGGAGGCGATCGCAATCAGATCGGACTTTTAGATTTACACAACGCAATTAAAGAAAAGCGAGAATGTCATGCTGTCTTACTTAACTATCGTAAAGATGGCACACCATTTTGGAATGATTTGTACATTGCGCCAGTATTTAACGATCATGGCGACCTCACTAACTACATTGGCATTCAAACCGACATTACCGATCAAGTTAAATCTACCCAAAGACTCCTTGAAAGTGAAGAGCGGTTACGGACAGTTCTAACATCGATCAAAGAAGGGATTACCTTTAGTGATGATTCAGGCTATTTTGCGATTTTCAATGCTGGCATGGAAAATCTTACTGGATATACCTTTACGGAAGCAAATGCCAGCCATGATTTTACAACTTTCCTCTATCCCGATCGCGCTGAACATGACAAAGCTTTGCAACGATTGCAACATTTACAGGAAACTGGGCAAGCGATGACGGTCGAAACTCGCATTTGTCATCGTGATGGCACATTTAAAGATGTCTTAGTTTCTACAAGGTTAATGGCCTACAAAGGCAAACGGATGTATTTGAGTAGTTATTACGACATTACCGAGCGTAAGAAAGTGGAGACTCAACTACGTTATCAAGGTGAAAGAGAACGCTTATTGAATGCAATTTTACTTAAAATTCAATGCGAATTAAATCTTGATCAAATTCTTGCCATTACTGTTAAAGAAGCCCAAGAATTATTACGCATTGATCGTGTGGTTATTTACCAATTTAAAGAAGATTGGAGTGGTGCATTTGTGGTGGAAGCAATTAATGATCCAGCATTATCTATTCTTGGAAAAACAATTAATGATGCCTGCTTTAATCAAGAGAATATACAGAAATATCAAAATCGATCAATTTCAAGTATAAATGATGTGGATCTTGAAGATTTAACCCCCTGTCATAAAGACCTTTTGCAATGTTTTCAAGTAAAAGCAAATATTGTAGTTTCTATTGCCTTTGGTGATACGTTATGGGGATTATTAATTGCCCATCAATGCTTTGCACCACGTCAATGGGAGGAATTTGAAATTGATTTGCTAAGACAGTTAGCTAATCATGTAGCGATCGCCATTCAACAGGTAAAGTTATTTGAAAGAGTCCAAGACCTTAATAAAAATCTAGAAAGACAAGTTGCCGATCGCACCCAGCAACTAGAACAAAGTCTCAGTCAACTAGAAAGAGCTTTGCTAAAGGAGAAAGAGCTAAATGAACTCAAATCCCAATTTATTTCTAGAGCCTCCCATGAATTTCGCACACCCCTAGCTACGATTCAGACGGCAAGTGATTTACTGCGAAATTATGGTCATAAAATGTCAGACGAGAAAAAACTAGAGAGAATTGATAAAATCCAACGTGAAGTTAAAGGCATGACTAACCTTTTAGAAGAGGTATTAATCATCGGCAAAACTGAATCAGGAAGATTTGAGTTACAGTTAGAAGAGATCAATCTTGAAGATTTCTGTCTAGAAATTATTGAACAAACTAAGTTGCTAGGAAATGGTAAACATCAAGTTATTTTTAAAAATATAAATATTCCTACCAAAGTAAGAATTGACCCTAAATTCTTCAGGCAAATCATTTCCAATTTATTGTCCAATGCAATTAAATATTCGCCTAATGCCAGTGAAGTCAAGTTTACAATCTCGTCAACCAATGATCGCGTATCAAAACTTTTGTTGGAGTTTCAAGATCATGGGATTGGTATCCCTCAAATCGATCAAGAAAAGATTTTTGACCATTTTTATCGCGCCCACAATGTTGGTATGATTGTAGGAACTGGATTGGGGATGGCAATTATCAAAAATTCAGTGGACATTCTTGGGGGAACAATTCAACTTAATAGTGTTGAAAACAAGGGAACAACTGTAAAGGTAAAACTACCTTACCTAAAGGAATAGATACAATTATGACCACAATTCTAGTCATCGAAGATGTAGAAGCTTTGCGCGAAGAAATCATGGAGACTCTCTCCTACGAAGGTTTTGATGTACTGGGCGCAGAGAATGGAGTTGTTGGTGTCCAAATCGCCAAAACCTATTTACCAAATTTGATTATCTGTGACATCGCAATGCCCGAACTGGATGGTTATGGAACCCTAGTTGCGCTGCGCCAAGAGCCAAAAACATCAATGATTCCGTTTATATTTTTAACGGCTATGACCGAAAAAGCGGATATGCGTCAAGCGATGCAACTAGGCGCAGATGACTATCTTACTAAGCCATTTACTTCTGCGGAATTGTTAGGGGCGATCGCCTCACGATTGCAAAAGTACAACTCCGTTAGAGAGCATTACTATGATGAAATCAAAGCTGTGGGGGAAAGATTTGAATACTTGTCTCACCATGATGGTTTGACTCAACTACCAAATCGCATCCTTTTTCATGAATCATTAAGCCAAGCTGTATTACACGCCAAGATCAATAACAAGGCTCTAGCCTTGTTGTTTCTGGATATGGACAATTTTAATATCATCAACAACACACTTGGCAATGATATTGGCGATCAATTATTTAAAGCGATCGCCGAACGTCTAAGACGTTATGCAGCCCCATGCGATATGGTCGCAAGGATACAGGGTGATGAATTTGCACTGATCATCTCTGATGTCAAAGATCCAGTCAGTATTAAACTGGAAACCCAAAAAATATTGGATCTCTTAAGTCGTCCTTACAATTTGTATGGACATGAGGTTTTTATTACTAGTAGTATTGGCATCACCATTTTTCCTGAAGACCATCAGGATGCTGAGGGATTAATCAAAAATGCTGAATTAGCAATGTATTACGCTAAAAGCCATGGCAGGAATAGCTATAAATTCTACAGTTCAGATCTGAATGTACAGTCTTCAGAATACATGGCGTTAGCCAATAGCCTGCATCGCGCCATTGATCGCAATGAACTGCGGGTTTTCTATCAGCCTCTCGTGGATCTCCAATCTGGTCAAATTGTCGGTGCGGAAGCCCTAGCCAGATGGCAACATCCAGATTTAGGAATTATTATGCCAAGCAAGTTTATTCCCGTTGCTGAGCAAACAGGTCTAATGCTCCGTTTGACTGAAGTAATTCTTTATTCAGTTTGTGAGCAAATGCAAGCGTGGCGTAAGGCAGACATAGATTATGGATTTGTGGCAGTTAATCTATCTGGTCAACATTTTCGTCCAGATAATAATCTAATAGAATTAATTGGTAAGGTCTTACAAGACACTGGGATTGATCCAGAACACTTAGAACTTGAGCTTACAGAAAGTATCATCATGCAAAATGCTGAATTTACAATTCAGGTACTTTCTCAGTTACAGGCAATTGGCGTAAAAGTAGCGATCGACGATTTTGGTACAGGCTATTCGTCTTTAAGCTACCTTAAGCACTTTCCCGTAAATACCTTGAAGATCGATCGCTGTTTTATTCAAGACATCACTACAGATCGCCATGATGCGACGATTTCCCTAGCCATTATCGATCTTGCCCATAGTTTGTCATTGCAAGTTATCGCTGAAGGTGTCGAGACTGCCGAGCAGATTCAGTTTTTAAAAGAGAATAATTGCGATCAGGTTCAGGGCTATTTCTTTAGCCCCCCATTACCTGCACCTGAGTTTGAGAAAATGTTGATTGATGGTAAATGTTTATACGCAATGTGCAACTAAGAAGTTGGAGCTGATATTCTGCCATGTGACGCTTCAGGCGATCGAATATAGCAATCCTAAATAGGTTTTGAGAGTGCGCCCCGAAAGGGCGCACTCTCAAAACCCTCAAAATCTTACAACTCATTTAACGCCAGTTCGATAGCCATTTGCGTCGTGCTTCGCACGACGCAAATGGCTATCGAACTCACGTTTTATAACCGTTGGAATCGTCTAAATCATTAGTACCTAATCACTATCGCCTCTCATCAACCTCAAACAAAACCCAACGATCGCGTTGGTACTAAACAATCAGCGATCGCTCTTAATTGATGATGCTGATAATGATGGACATTCCCTGTCAATGTTACGGAAAATAAAATTGCTGGCGTTCTCAATCAAAAGATGGAGATTAAGTTGTCAGCGATCGCGCCTTGAGAGCAAGTTTGATGTCACCCTATGCTCCCATATTTTTGTTTTATAATCTGTTCAATTTCTTGACAAATTTCTTCCAGAAATGGTGCTTCTGATGGAACAATGTTGTTCTCCTGTTGTTGATGCTTGTGGTGTGGGAATGTTGATATATTTAGCTTTTGGTGATGGGGGGCATTATCATAACGGAAGATTAGCTGATCATCTTGATCCATATATTGATAGGAATATTTACCTCCATCAATTGATAATTCTACATCCACAAATTCTCGGATGTGCAGGATAGTTCGATCTTGGAAATATACGACACCTCTAATAAATCCAATGTATTCGGCTCTTGCTTCTGTTTCAAGCTCGAATTTCTGCACGATCGCTAAACAGTTCAGAAAACTTCTAATTCTGGCAAAATATTCTTCAATCAACAAATTCAATCCCCTTGACAATTGCGATTTTTTGTTGCAATTTTTCTAACATCCATGCTTCTCCGAGCCATTCGTCAAAGTCAAAGCTATGCTGTAGTTGATCGCTGGTAAAAAGATTGATAAATGTTTCAGTTGACCATTGATATTTTGTTTCAAATTGTTGTAATCGTATTTGAGTTTGTTGTAGTCCTAATTCAAGAGTTTGTAATCTTTTCGCAAAGTCACTTTGAATCATCTCTCTGATCGATGCTGGATGGTTCGATCGCAGTTTGATAATATTTTTGATTTTGGTGTTTATAGGCTGCACTGTCATTCCCATTCCTCCTTTAATCAATAGAATTCATCTTTTTATCTCTGCTATTATTATACAGCGAGCGCCTAAATCTTCTGTATCTAACCACGATCGCCTCTCATCAAACCCCAATAATCGCGTTGGGACTAAGCAATCGGCGATCGCCCTTACTTGAGGATGCTGATAATGATGGGCATTCGCTGTCAATGTTACAGAAAATTGCTGGCGCTCTCAATCAGAAGGTTGAGATTAAGTTTTCAGCGATCGCGTCTTGAGACGAGTTTGGTGTTCCTTCTTAATAGTTATTTTAAAATCAGATTCTGAAAATGTTGGTATGAAATAATTTCTACACCTTGAAAAGGGTTTAATATCAACAAATCTGCATCACCTGTGACTAGGTAATTTGCATGACCTGATACGGCTAAATCCAAGAGGAAGTTATCTTTTGCATCTCGACAATCTTCAAAATGGTGAGTAATTTCGATCAATTCAACTTTTTCATAGAGAAGTGTGACTAAATCTTCAATGGCGGTTTCTGAAAAGTATTTTTTAAATTTTGGACGTTTCAAAACTTTAATTAATTCGCCAAATAGGTCATCGCTAAATAGAACGATTACTTGATCGCTAATAATGGCTTGGCTAAGACCTGTAAGTGATTTGCCAATGAGAAAGCTAATCCAAATATTCGTGTCGATAACAAGGCGAAGTGGATTACCTTGCATGATAATTTGCTTGCCTTACGGCTTCAACTTCTTGAGTAATATCTTCTAAACTTAGCTCATTAGTTTGTACTGAACTTAAAAATTTATTGAATCTCACTGAAAATGTGTCTTTTTCTAGCAACTGCAATAATTCCAGCTTTTCTTGTAGATTGCATTGCGAGATTACTGTTTTAAGTTGGGAAAAGTCTATGGAGATGGACACATTCATTTTTGCCGTCCTACAAAAAATCATTAGCATTTGGATACTGCTAACATTGTACAACGATCGCTTTGGTACTAAACAATCAGTGATTCGCCCTTGCTTGATGCTGCTGATTATGATGGGCATTCGCTGTCAATGTTACAGAAAATTGCTGGCGCTCTCAATCAAAAAGTTGAAATTAAGTTTTCAGCGATCGCGCCTTGAGACGAGTTTGGTGTAGGCGATGTTTTAGTTTTTGGGAAATTAACGCCTTTTACTAGTCAAGCCTAAAATGCTAACCTAATAGCAGTTTTGCAAATTAAGATTTAGGCAAATCTCGTTATGACTATGCTCTACAAAATCCCGTTATTATTAACTCCACAGCCTGAGGGTGGTTTTACGGTGACTTCGCCACTTTTGCCAGAGTTAGTTACTGAGGGTGAATCTATTGATGAGGTGTTAGTCAATGTGCGCGATGCGTTTGAGGCTATTCGGGAGCTTTATGATGATCTAGGTAAAAAATTACCTCATAATCTGCTATTTGCCGATCAAGATTCTCCAGCCCTGATAGAAACTGTTATTTCAGCATAATGAATTATAGAGAGGTTGCGAAAAAGCTATCTAAACTGGGATGTGAGGAGCTTTCTAGGCGTGGTGGTGGTTTCCATCGTAAGTGGTTTAATCCTGTTACGCAAAAAGCGACTGTTATTCCTGATTGGAGTGGTCGAGATTTAAAGTTGGGAACTTTACGAGCGGCGATTAAACAGTTGGGGATTGAGTGGTCTGATTTTGAGGATGTGTAGTGATATCGCCTAAATCATCAGTCTCTAACCGCTCTACAAAACTTGACGGTTGATTAAAACAGAATTTTAGCGTACTCGTTATTTGAGTTTTCAGTACATCAATTAAGGATACTTACCGCTAGATCTCACCATACTCAACAGAAAATCTCGATCTCCAAAAAATTAACCATAAAAGATCTCTTACATATTTGGTGACTTTCTAAGTATAAGTTCTGGGTTAGGGATTACTTTGCGATTAGGGATTACTTTGTTTGTTTTCGATAATATCCCTCCATCTCTATTATAAAATCGTTTATCTTTTCCAGAAATTGTGAACTCAGTCAATCCATCATTAGGATAAATTCCATACCCTGCCAGAGTTCGTTCGCATTCTTTCTGCCACTCTCCAGTATGGTATTTTTCTTCTCCGCCAAGATCTCGAATATCCTTTACGCAAAGTGTTGGAGAATTAAATAATATTTGTCTGGTTTGTTCTTCATCACGGAATAATCTCATCTCACTATCTTTCCCTTTGCCCCTAAAAAACTCAGCAACAATCAGTTTGTTAAAATCAAAAATACAAATCTCTGTAATAAGTCCAGTCTCATCAGGTCGAATAATTGTTACCCCGTTATGAAGGATATTACTTGTTTTTTCTCTAGATAATTCTGGTATAAAAATTCGTATATCCTCGAAGCGATCTCTATAATTTGACCAAAAATCTTTGCGGCTTTTCAACTTACGATTACTATTGCCTTTAGATATAAATTTATTAGTATTAACAACTAGTTTACCATCAACAAATTCACCATACAAAATGATATCAACTAGTTTTTCAAAATCTGCAAAGTTAACTGCACCGATCCAATCTCTTAACTTACGCCTTGCATCTTCATTGAGATGTTTTGCCTGATCACCTTTTTGATAATTTTGCTTTAGCCATTCGACAAATTCTGGATATTCACTTCCATCTTCTTTACGAACTTTATTTAAAATTAGTTTAACCGCTTCTGCTTGTTTACCAAGAATATCTGTTTCTTGATTGAGGCATTTTACCAGCCAACTACTCATGTTGGCATTTTCAACATCTAACTTAAATGCAGCATTTTGGGACTTTATTGAAAAGTATTTTGCAACTTCTAGTGTAAATTCTGATAAATCAATTGTGACTAAACCAGTATGTTCTTGGATAAATCCTATAATTTCATACTTCCCCCATTGGGCTTTTACTGAATTAGATACAACTGAGGAAATGCCCATCATAGGTATTAATGCAATTGCTTTAATAATGACATCATTTTCAGTCAAAGCATTTTCAAAACTGTCGAAAGTTTCTTTAAGAGATGAAGAAAATGGTTGATTTTCTAGATAAGAACGTAAATAACCTCTCAATAAATAATATTTAAGTAATTTATTCTGTGTTGCTGCAACCCATAATTGCTTAGATGAATTAATTGCTTCTTGTGGCGATCGCTCATTATCCCAAGAAGTTTTGTCAAAAACACACCAAAAACAATCAACAGCCGACAGAGTATTAGATAGTCCGTTGTTAATTTTTTCAAGAATTTGGTCAATTCTTGGGATATTTTGAGAACTTGGTGGAAGGTCATCAGCCAATTTAGCCAACTCAATAGGAGAAGATTTGGGAATTAATTGCAAACGGAGATTCATGGCTTTTCAGACTCTAAGAAATTTGGACGGCGCACTTGAAAGCGAAAGGTAACACGTCGATCTTTAGGATCAACTGTAGTTTTATTAGCATCTAATGCACCTCTACCTGCAACAAGCATTCTTTCACGCAAGCGATCTTTAGTGTCAAATCTTGGGAAACTAGCATCATTAAAAATATATTGATACACTGCCGAAGCACGGCGTAAGCTCAGATCCATATTGTCACGATCGCTACCTGAAGAACTTGTCGATCCCTCAACAGAAATCCTTGTAACTTGACTTTCTAATTCTGGTGGTAATGTAAAAATAATCTTGCTATAGGCAGGAATAAACTGTTTCAGAAATATTTTGCCATTTGCATTTAGTGTTGCGCTATCTTCATCAAAAAGAATGCGATCACCAATTTGCAAATCGCCTGTTTTTGGATCGACTGCAAAAGAACCCTTACCAATAGCGTCTTCTAATCGACTACGAACTAATTCAGGCAAATTTTTAAATGCCTCTTCATATTTTTGAATTTTCTTCTCTAACTCCTTAGATTTTTCTAGAGCAACCTGATACTGGACAAACACAATGATAAACAACAAGGCAAACACCATTAGCAACCCTGACATCAAATCACCGATCGATAGCATGACACTATTTTCTTCTTCTTCTTGCGGAAGTTCTAACTGGAATTTGCGATCGTCCATAACCTATTTCCCTCTAGCCTCGCGGTTTACTTCCACTAAAACATTGGCAGCCTCTAGCAAACCACTAGATACTTTCGCCATTGATGAATCAGCTTTTTTAAAGAAATTCTGCTCACCATCAATCATCTCTTGCAGCATTTTCCCTAAAGATTCCATTGATACTTGGTAGCCATCATGTAATTTATTATTGCTAATTTCCAACTGTTCAAGTTGACTACCAACAATGCGGGAAATTGATTCTAACTGAGACATTTTGATGGGATAAGATACCTCCATTGAGTCAACTAATTGGGATACAGATGTGGTGGCATTCTGAATTTCTTTTACTTTAAGAGACAAATCTTCTGAAATTTCATTTCTACGCTGATATTCTTCTTGAAACACAACATTTAAGTTATTCACAACACCAGCTAAACCATCGCGTTGTTTACCCAGTGACTCTTCCAGTAGATTATTTTGACGGTCAAAAAACTCTTGTAAATTGCGCTGATAGGCAACTTGAAAAGTTTCTAACTGTTGCTGTGTAGTGTCACTCATCTGCTGTAAGCGAGTATCAATATTAGTAAGACTTGATTCCAAAGACTTTCTAGCGCTAATCATTAAGCCAGAAGTTTCTTGTCCTACTGTTCGCAAAATGTCATTTTGCTCTTGAAAAGTCATTTGCGCTTGAGTCAAAATAGCGTTGGTTCCTTCACGAATTTCTGTAGCTGTATCCACCAAAACATCACGGGTAGCGGTTTGAAATTGAGTAAGTGTATCTTGAAGACTGTTAGCGAACTGCATTAATTGAACAAGAGTTTGCCTTTGAAAACCTTCAAGAGTTACTGAAGCCTCCGCCAATCTAAGTGCAATTCCTGCTAAATCTTCATTTAAGACTTGAATAGCATTTGATGCTGATTCTAAAACTTCCGCACTACGATTTAATAGGCTAGAACTTTGATCTAATCTTTCTGTGACGGGAACAATTAGCTCTGTTCTCATATTGCCAATTAGATTAGCAAGAACTTCACGTTGATCATTAGTAAGCTTTTCTAGTCGCAATTGTGAGTCAGCAATTTGAGTAAATGTTGGTGCTAGACGTAACTCAACGATATCATCAAACTTTTCAGCGATCGCTTTACCAACGGCTGCACCAATTGCCTCTGCATTAAACTGACTTGCCAGCCCTGACAGTTGTTTTGCCGCCTCTGCTGTTGAGTCAAAATTAAGGCGAGACATCGCTCTTTCAGGAGTCTCTAAAACAGCAATCTTGTCCAGTTGATTACGAAGGTTGTAGCATTTATATCTTCTCAATTTGTCTGTATACGCCAAAATAGCGGACAAAATAGTGCTAGTACCTAAACCAAGTAATGAAGTAAAGAAAGCTGTTTTCATGCCTTCAATTAAGGTGATGGCACTATTCAAAGATTTCTCAACATTGCCAGCATCAATTTTGACTCCCATCAAACCTACAGACATTCCATAAAAAGTCCCCAAAACACCGAGCGCTGTCAAAATCGGTGGAAGAAATCGCAGGGAAGTACGTGGTATAACTACAATCTCTCTTGGGTACTGCTGTAAACGAAATTTGTGATCATTTGGATCAGCTTTTTCAGATAAGAGATGTTCTTTAAACCATTTTTCGTGATCTTTGAACGAGATACCTTCATTCTTATTGTCTTTGAGGATTTTTAGATTGTCTTCCAAGACATCAAACTCTTTCTTTTTAGGTTGGTATGACTTGAACCATTCCCAACAACATCCACCCAAAAAAATTGCAATCGTTGGGACATAAAAAACCCAACCATCCCCCCAAATTTTGCCCAAATCCCATTGCATCGAAATACCCCCAACAATTTTCTTCAAAATTCTAGCATTTATTTGAATTCCTAAACTTAATTTTTTTAGCTAATATTGAGCCAATTTCGTAATTCTGATTCTGTTACCAAGCCTTTTTTTAACCAAATTTCAACTTTTCGCTCTGGCAAATGCTTGGCATCGTCAAACTTTTTAGCATTGCCCTCAATACTAATAGTTACTGGAATCCGTAATTTAACGCTATAGAGAGGCTCTTCTGACGGGTGAGTTGGATCTGGATCTGGAGCGAGATAAACGCGATCTGAAAATTCACGCAGCAACCTTAACTGTAATCGCCCTTTAATATCTCGCAAAGATGTTGTAATTGGTGATTCTTTGGTTAATAGCTTTTGCATAGCGTGCCAAGCTTGGTTAATCGCATCAATTTCAGTAATAAGTTGCTTGTAGTTATCCAAATTAATTCCCTAAAACTCTTTCCTAGAATATACGCTGATTGCTTGAAGAAATACTACAAAATTAAATGAGTCTAAACTGGTGATAGATTATTGAACTTCCATTTGTCTATCTTTATCAATACAAAAGAATTACTAGTTCCATTCTATTTTTTAACCATGCTCTCAACATTTTAAATTAAAATTTCCATTCTAATATCCAAAAGTTCCCTTGCAGTCTGGCGACTCTGCGCGAGACTGCGGTTAAGGAACAGGAGGTGGCGATTAGTCAGGCGATTACCAAACAACATTTTGGTTTAGCTAATATTCGCAATGATTTATGACGTTGTGCGATTAGGGACGATTAGTTAGGCAATCGCGTAAATTTACACTTGCAAGCATCTTGCTATAATAGCCCCATAACCTTAGCAAACCAAAGACTTCTATGCTTTCTCCACAGCTTGAAGACAAATCACAACATCTAGAAAATAGAGTTGCCGCATTAGAAATAGAACTCGCGCAAATGCGACAGGTGCTATCTGTATTTGTGCAGAAGAAAACACCTTGGTGGTTAAAAGTCGCAGGTAGCTTTGAAAACGATCCTACCTTTGACGAAGCAAGTCGTCTCGGACAAGAATGGCGCAAAACTGCTGAATAGAGCATCATGTATATTTTTGACACCGATCATCTCAGCCTGATTCAGCGCAATGGACAAGAAGGAAAGCGAATCTTAGCCAAACTTTCAGAGATAGAAGATCCTGATGTTGCCGTTACCGTCATTACCTACGAAGAGCAGATTAGAGGAAGACTCGCTTTTTTAGCTAAAGCAAAAACATTAGATGAACAAATCTTTGCCTATCAAGGATTACAACAACTAGCAATCAATTACCAAGCGATCGCCATTATCCCTTTTAGCCGCGCATCTGCCCTAGAACATCAACGCTTACGCAAAGCCTATCCCCGTCTAGGAAATATGGATCTCAAAATTGCCGCGATCGCCTTGACAAACAATGCAACTTTAATCACTCGTAACAAATCAGATTTTGGACAAATTGTAGAGTTGTCTATTGATGACTGGTCATAATTTATCCGTCCTTATGGCTTATGCCTGACAACATCGACTACCTCCAAGGCATCATCGAACGACTAACCTTTCACTCCGAAGAGACAGGCTATACCGTAGCGCGGCTAAAAGTACCAAAGGCTCAAGACCTAATCACCGTAGTCGGTAACTTTGCCAATCAAGCAGGACAGACTCTTTCCCTAGAAGGCACATGGCGATCAAACTACCAAATAATCCTAGCTAAATTCGCAGCACAAATATTCTGGTCACAACTCAAAAGAGCTACTTGATTTCCTTGCTCCTCTACTACCAAGGCAGTTGATACAATTTGACGATCGTGCATCTCATTGATAGAAATGAGGCTGACACTTTTCTCAATTACCTCAGAATCGAGTGAATAGATGGCGACTCGTTTATCTTGCTTCACTACCTTTAACAAAGCATCAACAGAAGGAATCGAAGTTTTGCCACGACTCACAATCCATACTGATTCCGCCAAAGCGATCGCAGGTAAAATCAATTCACTACTTGAATCCGAAAGAATTTCTTTAGCAGTTAAACCTAAACGAGGATTACCTTCCAGAAACCAGATTAAAGCATGGGTATCAAGAATATATTTCATAATTGCGAGAATCACACCCAGCCAAAATCCTCGTCAACATTGCCATTAAACTCAGCATCTCTAAAATCAGCTTCAGTCGATTGTTGAGAACCTGAAAACATCCCAAACGACATAAACTGACTAGCAAGACTAACTGACTCAGGCTTAAAGAAAGTCACAAAAACTTGACTCTCCGTGATATCTTGAGGAACTTCTGCTAATTCGATCTTTCCGTTCCGATATATTCCTTGGATTGTCTGTAACATAATCGTTTGCGCTGGTTAATTTGAGCGATCACCAATCAATTGTAGCACTACAACATTTTAGCTAATACTGGTAAAGCGATCTGACTTTATGGGATTAGAGATGATCGCTATCGATACACATCTCGCCGATGACCAACCTTAACCACAGTCACAATCAACCGCCGATCCTGTATTTCATAAACAACACGATAATCACTCAAAACCCGAATTCTATATAAATTACTTTCTCCCTTTAGCTTCTTACAACCATCAGGACGAGGATTATCCGCAAGCAACTCAACTTCTGAAACAATAGCCTTGCGTGTAACCTCATCCAACTTCCGAATCTCTCGCAAAGCAGAAGGCTTAAACCCAACTTCGTAGCCATCTAACTAATTCCTAGTTCCCTTTTTACATCCATCAAAGGGATAAAGCCATCTTCCAGTAAAGCAATTCTCGCATCGGCAAGATCTTCAGCATCTTCCACTTCCTCTAACCAATCGCGTCTCAGCATCAACACCTTGAGAATATAATCTGGAAGAGACACATTTAGCCTTGTAGCTTCCAAAGACAGCTCTTGATCTAATGGATTAGGTAAATCTAGCTTGATATTCATACACTTAGAGTTTAATTTAGTATATTTTACAATACAAATTTAAAATGATTATGCCTTGGATTGTCTGTAACATAATCGTTTGCGTTGGTTAATTGGAGCGATCGCCAATCAATTGTAGCACCACAACATTTTAGCTAATAATGACAGTGATTTGTGATGTGATTAGAGGCGATCGCCCAAAATTATTACTTCCCAATGAGACGTTCATACTCAGCGTGTGTACCAATCCAAAACCAAGAAATACCCTTTTCAACTTCAATGCCCACTGCCCGATATTCCTTACTAATTCTTACTGACCAATACTTCCCAACTCTCTTTAAGTGCAAAGATGGATTCGATGGATTCGTTTTTAGTAACTCATAACTTTGATCGGCAATCTCCTGAATAGTCTCAGGTAAAGCTTTGTAGTATTCCCAAAATCGTCTGGTTGTGAAATGCATTAGATTTGCTTGCAAAATCCATTTTCAAAATCCTCGATCGCTTCCTGTGCTAAAAAATCTAACTTCCCCGACTCAATATCACTCTCTAACTCCTTATCCCAACGTTGATAATCTAAATCCAACAGCCAATCAATAACTTTGCGAAATTCGCTAGGAGGAAGTTCTAATATAGCCGACTCAATTTGTTGAATAGTCATCGTTTTAGAGTTCTATAAAAAATAATCGTATGCGTTGGTAATTGGAGCGATCGCCAATAAATTGTAGCCTTGCAACATTCTAGCTAACATTGGCAGTGATTTGTAACGTTATAGGATTAGAGGCGATCGCCCAAATATTATTACTTCCCAATGAGACGTTCATACTCAGCGTGTGTATCAAGCCAAAACCAATACAACTAAAACATCAACATCATTTAATTCGATAGCTTCAGAAACCACATCGACAGATTGCAGATCGCAATCCACACCAATCATCAATCCCGCCATCACCAATAAACGATCTGAAGGATGTTGATTGAGTATTAATTAACGTGAGTTCGATATAGCCATTTGCGGCGTGCAAAGCACGCCGCAAATGGCTATATCGAACTGACATTAGTTAGCTATTAGAGTTATAACCAAGGCTTTAAAATTAGAGATCGCGCTTACATTAGGCGATCTCTAATCTATATCACTACTCCAAAAAAAAGTTGCACCTCGCAGAGGTGCAACTTTTTAGTTTTAATTGGTTAGTGCAGTGCGGCGCTTAGCGCCGCACATCCTTAACGAGAAATAACTTAGGACTGTGACAAATAGCGATCGCTAAAAAATCAGAAATTAGAGACCGCACTACCTAGGCTATTTTTAGAAATTTTGAGATATTCCGTATTTACACCTGATTCACGGGTCAGCGAAACTTTACCAGTACGGGCAATTTCGCGAATGCCAAACTTGTTTAACATCTTCAAAATCGCCACCATCTTTCCAGGGTCGCCCACCACTTCGATCGTTAGGAAATCATCAGCTACATCAACAATACGGGCGCGGAAAATTTGGGATATTTCAATAATTTCCGATCGCACATTCGGGGCGGCGTTCACCTTGACGAGCATCAACTCGCGCTCAACACAGGGAATATCAGTAAAATCAAGAATTGTGATCACATTGATCAGTTTATGCAACTGCTTAGTGATTTGCTCAATCGTGTGATCGTCGCCTGAGACAACCATCGTAATGCGCGTAAATCCATCTTGCTCAGCAGTCCCAACCGCAAGGCTCTCGATATTAAAACCTCGGCGGGCGAACAAGCTAGCAATGCGGGTCAGCACGCCTGCCTCATCTTGGACGACAACGGAGAGAGTATGTTTCATGGTGACAAATTCGGCAAATAAACAGCACAGTAGACTATATTAATGACTTTGGTTACCTTATTGCGATTATCAAGATACATATTGATAGCGATTAAGGTGCTTGGTTTTCAACAGCAATTCTCATTATGAAACCGATTTTGGTGTTTACAGCGCCGAAGGCGCTGTAAACACCAAAATCGGTTTTTTGAAAGCCCGCCGTTGGCGGGCTTTCAAAAAACCGATTTTTATAATTAGAATTGCTGAGTTTACAAACCTAAAAGGGACACAAAGCCCCACCTAGTTTATCTATTCAAACCTCAAAAAATATGACTGCCCAGTTTCATCATGTTCCCGTGCTTGCCGAACCCACGATCGCAGGCTTAGAAATTGTTGCAGGTGGGGTATATCTGGACTGCACTGTGGGCGGTGGTGGACATAGCGCGTTAATTTTGCAAGCAGCAGAGAATGTAAGTTTAGTAGGGATTGATCGGGATGAAATGGCGATCGCCGCCGCAAGTGACACCCTCAAAGATTATGCAGATCGGGTTAGTTTTTGGCGCGGTAACTTTTGTGAATATCAGCCATCATCGGAATTGAAATTTGATGGTATTCTAGCGGATCTGGGTGTGAGTTCGACTCAGTTTGATGTTGCCGAGCGGGGATTTAGTTTCCGAGAGTCAGGCGATCTTGATATGCGAATGGATAATCGCCAAACTCTCACTGCCGCCGAAATCATCAATCACTATAAAGAAGTAGAACTTGCTGATATCTTTTTTAAACTTGGTGAAGAAAGACTGTCGCGGCGGATTGCCCGTCAAATTGTCGAGAAGCGCCCCTTTAAGACTACATTGGAACTCGCTAATGCAATTTCTGCCTGCGTTCCCTCCAGTTATCGTCACGGTAGAATTCATCCCGCCACCAGAACTTTTCAAGCTTTGCGAATCGCCGTTAATCGAGAATTAGAAAGTCTCGAAAAATGGTTAGCCATTGCTCCCAATTGGTTAAAGACTAGCGGTAAAATTGCTGTGATTACATTTCATAGTCTTGAGGATCGAATTGTTAAGCATACTTTTCGCGAGGACGATCGCTTACAAGTACTAACCAAAAAAGTCATCATCGCTACTGATGAGGAAACTAGAGCAAACCCTAGAGCGCGTTCTGCTAAGTTACGCATTGCTCAAAGGATTTAAGAGATTTATATAAAGCTTTGTCCAATGGGACAACAATAGGCAAACATCTATGCGTCCAACCAGCACCAGCGATCGCCTTCCTCACATTGATGGTTATCAATTAACTGCGCCACTTTTTGAGGGTGCGCGAACTCTTGTTTATCGAGGCATAAGGCTAGCGGATGGACTAACGGTAATCTTGAAAATGCTGAGAAGCGATCGCCCCTCAGTTGATGACCTATTGCAACTGCGTAACCAGTACACGATTTCCAAAGATCTCAGCTTGGCAGGAATAGTCCAGCCGCTCAGTTTAGAAACCTATGGCAATGGGTTTGTGATTGTCATGGCTGATGAGGGATATATCTCACTTGCTGATTACGCCAAGACGCAGCCACTCAATCTGAGAAGATTTTTGGCGATCGCTATGCAGCTGGCGACGATTCTCCATGACCTGTATCAACAGCGGGTGATCCATAAGGATATTAACCCTAGCAATATTTTGATTGATCCTGTGAGTCAGCAGGTAAAGATTACTGATTTTGAGCTAGCGACAAGACTACCCCATGAGATTCAGACCATTGTCAACATCAATGTTTTGGAAGGAACCCTTGCTTATATGGCTCCAGAGCAGACTGGAAGGATGAACTGTGGAATTGATTACCGCAGTGACTTTTATGCCCTAGGGGTGACTTTTTTTGAATTGTTAACAGGACAGCTACCTTGTTCATCGGATGATCCCTTGGAACAGATCCATTTTCATCTAGCTGTGCCTGCGCCCCTAGTATGTGAACTCAAGCCAGAGTTGCCCTTGGTCATTGGACAGATCGTGGCGAAACTCATGGCAAAAAATGTAGAGGAGCGCTATCAGAGTGCCTTGGGTTTGAAGCATGATCTCGAAATTTCTCTTCAGCAGCTTAGGGAAACTGGAACCATTGCTCCCTTTGCGATCGCTACTAGAGATCTCAGCGATCGCTTTTTGATCCCCGAAAAGATCTATGGACGTAGCCTTGAAATTCAGATATTGCTCAATGTGTTTAAGCAAGTTGCCCAAGGTAGTACGCAACTGATGTTGGTAGCTGGTTTTTCTGGTGTTGGCAAAACCGCAGTGATCAACGAAGTGCATAAACCAATTGTCCGTAAACGCGGCTACTTCATCAAAGGCAAATTTGATCAATTAAATCGCAATATCCCTTTTTCGGCATTTGTACAAGCTTTCCGTGATTTGATTGGGCAACTGCTGAGCGAAAGCGACACTCAATTGCTGGTATGGAAAAATAAAATCCTTGAAGCACTAGGTGAAAATGGACAAGTAGTGATGGATGTGATTCCAGAACTAGAGAAAATTATTGGTAGCCAACCAAATGTTCATAAATTGACAGGAAATGCTGCTCAAAATCGATTCAATCTATTATTCCAGAAATTTATTCAAGTCTTCTCTGCTCCTCAACATCCTTTAGTGATCTTCCTTGATGACTTGCAGTGGGCTGATTCTGCTTCTCTACAGTTATTGCAACTCTTGATGCAGGAGACAGGCTACCTATTGATCTTGGGAGCCTATCGCGATAACGAAATATCATCGGTGCATCCATTGATGTTGACGGTGAATGAGATTATCAAGACGGAAGTGACTGTCAAGACAATTATTTTACAACCATTAATTCAGGAAGATATTAATCAATTAGTAGCAGACACCTTAAGTTGCGATCGCCTTCTGGCTCAGCCCCTCACTGAGTTGGTCTATCAAAAGGCTCAAGGTAATCCGTTCTTTACGACTCAATTTCTCAAGGCTTTGCATGAAGATAAAATGATCCAGTTCATCTCTGGTGAAGATACAAGTCAAGGCTGGCAATGTGATATTAGCCAAATTAGACTACAAAGCCTAACGGAAAATGTTGTAGATTTCATGGCGCACCAGTTGCAGAAACTTCCTCCTGCGACCCAAGAAGCACTGAAATTAGCAGCCTGTATTGGAGCAGAGTTTGATTTGCAGACATTAGCGATTATTGCTGAGCGATCGCCTTCACAAACTGCGACAGCCCTGTGGAAAGCTTTAGAGAATGGCTTAATTATTCCTCTCAATCAAATTTATAAATTTTTTCAAAATGAATTGGATAATGAATTGGATTTTGATGATCGGGATGCATTGCCATCTATTCCGATTTACCGCTTTCTCCATGATCGAGTACAGCAGGCTGCTTATTCGCTGATTCCCGAATCTCAAAAAGAAATCGTCCACTTAAATATCGGTCGAGGGCTTTGGGAACGCCTATCCAAGGAGGAGCGTGAGTTACACCTCTTCCAGATTGTCAATCATCTCAATATGGGTATATCCCACATTTATGGTCAAAGAGAGCGGGAGGAACTAGCGCAATTAAACAGGCAAGCTGGCGAAAAAGCCAAAAATTCGGCTGCTTACGAGGCGGCGATGGATTATCTGAATACAGGGTTAAAGCTGCTATCGGCTCAATCTTGGCACACCCATTACGACCTGAGCCTATCTCTGCATCAACTTGCGGTGGAAGTCGCCTATATTTTGGGTGCATACGCCCAGATGAATTCGCTGATGCAAGTCAGTTTCCAAAACACTAAAAATCATTTAGATCGCGTCAAGTTCCATGAAATTCAGATTCTTGCCCTAGTAGCGCAAAATCAGACCAGAGCAGCCGTTGACTATACTCGTAAAATTTTGCCGATCTTTGGGGTACATCTTCCCCAGAAATTATCGAAATTGCGAACAATCTTAGGATTTTTTGCCACCCTTTATCGGATGATCGGCAAAAAGCCCAAGGATTTACTCGATCTGCCTATGATGTCTAATCCCTACAAATTAGCAGCTTGCCATCTCTTCAATGCCATTGGTGCTGCCTCAGAAAGGGAAATGCCTGAGATTTTACCATTCATCACCTTTACAGGAATCGCTCTGTACCTGCGTTATGGCAATATCCCTAAATCATCGATGGCCTATACGATCTATGCGTTTTTGCTGTGCGAGAAACTTAATCGCGTTGATGCGGGATATGCGATCGGCAAAGCCGCGATCGCTCTCTGTCACAAGACTTCCTCTAAGGCGGCGCTAGCTCCCACTCTCTTTCTCTGGAATCGCTTCATCGCCTATCGTAAGGAATCTCTACGTACCACGTTACCGCTATTGTTAGAAGCTTATCAAGTCAGTCTGGAGGTTGGAGATGTCGAGTATGCCGCCTACAGCCTTGCTGTTTACTATTTGCAAGACTATTTAACGGGCAAAAATTTGGGGGACTTGCAAAGAGAGGCGATCGCTGCCCGTCCGACTTTGCAGAAACTTAAGCAACGGGCTATGTCCGCTCTGATTGATGTCAACTGCCAAGCGATCGCTAACCTCACCACCATCACTGACGATCCATGTAAACTAGTGGGTCGCTTTTTTGATGAAACGACCATCAGTGATAGAGATAAGCAATTGAGACTTTATACCAGCTTCCGCAAACTTCAGATTGCATTTTTATTTCAGCGCTATCCCGTTGCCTTGGAGCAGATGGCGATTATTGAAGTAATGCAGCAATTGGTTGAGGGAACCTTTGTCAAAACTCTATGCCATTTTTATGCCGCTCTGGTCAGATTGGCTCAATATCCCTCCTTGTCAAAGCAACAGAAAAAAATCTATTTCACTAAAATCAAGGCAGATCTTCAACGTCTTACCAAACTCGCCAAATCAGCTCCCATGAATTATCAGCATAAGGTTTGGCTATTGGAAGCTGAATACTTCAGGGTATTGGGCAAATCTAGTCAAGCAGCAGATTTATACGATCGCGCCATTACGGGAGCCAAGGAACATAAGTATATCCAAGAGGAAGCCTTAGCTAATGAGCTTGCCGCTAGGTTCTATCTTGATTTGGGAAAAGATAAAATCGCTCAAGTTTATATGACTGAAGCTTACTATGGCTATGTGCGCTGGGGTGCGACCGCCAAAGTCCTTGATTTAGAAACACAATATCCACAACTGCTCAGTTTTGTACTTCAGCAAGCCAATTGCTCTAGTTTGGCGGCTCCATCATCCACCCGTATCTCCAGTACCAACTCTCAAGCGATCGCGCTTACTGCTCTCATCAAAGCATCTCAATCAATTTCTGAAGAAATTCAACTCGATCAACTCTTCACAACAATTTTAAATACGATGATCGTCAATGCTGGTGCTGATAAATGTATTTTATTACTACAAGCAGAACAGGAATTACAGATCGTCGCTATGGCAAAATCTGGACAATCACCACAGATATTCACTCATCCTATTCCTCTAGAACTCAGTGAAGAAGTCGCAACTACTGTCATAAATCGGGTCAAGCGGAGTTTTGAACCTCTAGTACTAGGAGATGCGCGGGAAAGTTCTCAATTTGCAGGCGATCGCTATATTGAGCAACAACAACCTAAGAGTATTTTCTGTAGTCCTATAATTAATCAAGGACAAGTGTTAGGGGTTTTATATTTGGAAAATAATTTGATCGTGGGCGCATTTACCGATGAACATCTTGAAGTGTTAAATTTGCTTTGCAACCAAGCAGCTATATCGATTAAATATGCTCAAATCTACAGAAGCCTAGAACAACAAGTAGAACAGCAATCCCAAGAATTTGCGAATTTTACCTCTCAAAGACCAAATCAGCCCCATCGGAGATAATTAATGAGTAGCCCCACGATTGTTTGTGTTGACGATGAGTATAGTGTTCTACTTGAGATGAGAACTCAATTAAAGCGATATTTCCCTAACTATGCGATCGCCATTGCTGAAAGTGGGGCTGAGGCAATAACACTGGTGAAAAATTTATTAGCTAATGGTATAGAAATACCTCTGGTGATTGTAGATCAGCTAGTGCCTGACATGAGTGGCGAGCAAGTTTTAATAGAACTTCATGGTCGGCATCCCGAAATCTTAAAAATCATGCTCACCAGTCAAGCAAGCAATGAAGATGTTAGTAATTTGATAGATCGGGTGAATCTCTATCGTTTCCTACCAAAGCCTTGGAATGCGATCGATTTACAACTCACAGTTACAGAAGCCCTGCGTCGCTACCAACAAGATCGGCAACTGATCACCCAAAAACTAGAACTAGAACAAGCTAAGCGCGAATTAGAAAGACTGCATAGTAGTTTGGAGCAACATATTCAAGAACATACCCAACAACTACGGCAGAACGAAAAGCAACTACTTGGCGAAGCCCAACAACGCGCACTGATCAATACTTTACCCGACTTGATTATGCGAGTTAACCGTAAGGGAATGTACCTTGATTTTATCGTACCCACAACCTTTCCATTACTTGGTGATGCTCAAGCACTAATTGGAACGAGGGTAGAGGACACCTTGCCGCCTGATTTGGCAGCGAGAAGGATGAAAGCTGTACATGATGCGCTCCAAACTAGGGAAATACAAATTTATGAACAAGAGCTTTGGGTTGACGGTGTTTTACAAGCAGAAGAATGTCGTGTGGTTGCCTATGGTGAAGATGATGTACTGATTGTGGGACGCGATATTAGCGATCGCAAACAAGCTGAACAAGCTCTCAAAAAAAGTGAAGAAATAGCTAAAGAACGTGAACAACAGTTATCATCGCTGCTGAACAATATCCCTCATATTGCATGGCTCAAGGATCGTGATGGTCGATTTCTGGCAGTTAATGAGCCATTTGCTCAAGCCTGTGGTTATCCATCTTCTCAATTAATTGGATTGACTGACTTGGATATCTGGCCTCACGAGCTAGCTGAAGCATATAGGCGTGACGATCGCGAGGTTATAAATTTAGGGAAACAAAAACATGTTGAGGAACATCTCCTTACTGCGGATGGCACATATCGATGGATAGAAACAATTAAGTCTCCAGTTATCAACGATTTTAACGAGTCAATTGGTACGGCTGGAATTGCGATGGATATTACCGATCGCAAGCAAGCAGAACTAGCTTTCCAAGGATTGATGCATAGCACTGCCTCGGTTACTGGTCAAGAATTCTTTCCTGAGCTAGTCCGACAAATTGCGATCGCCCTCGATGTTTCCCATGTTTATCTTGCCCAACAGGTTGGAGATAGGTTGGAAACGATTGCATGGTATGCCAATCGTCAACTACAGACCAATTTTGTATACCAAATTGCTGATACTCCATGCGAACTAACGTTAAGCGAAGGTAAATATTACTGTTCTAGCGTGAAACAAACTTTTCCCCATGATCAAAATTTAGTGGGAGTAGATGTCGATAGTTATCTTGGTGTTGCCTTACAGAATTCCGCAGGGAAAAAGATTGGTCTGCTTTGTGTATTAAATCGCCAACCCTTAGCCAACCCAGACCGTGCGGAAATGTTGCTACATATTTTTGGGGCGCGAGCGATCGCCGAAATAGAGAGAATGCAGGTACTTGAAGATTTACAAAAGCTAAATGAGGAACTAGAACATCGAGTGCAAAAACGGACACAGGAGTTGTCAGAAACCCACAATTTTCTCGAAGCAATTATCGAAAATTTACCAGTGGCTCTATTTGTCAAAAACGGTAGAGAAGAAAGATTTGGCGAATTTATGCTATGGAATAATACTAGCGAGAGAATGTTTGGATTTACTAAGGAGCAAGCAATTGGGAAGACTCTTTATGACTACTTTCCTAAGGAGCAATCTGATTTCTTTAAGCAAAAAGATCATTCTTCCTTTAAAGGGCGTAAGAGAGAGGATATTGCTGAGGAATTTATCGATAGCCGATCGCTTGGCAGAAGAATTTTACATACGATCAAAGTTCCTATGTTTGATGAGCATGGCAACCCTGATTATTTGGTATGTATTTCGGAAGATATCACCGATCGCAAACAAGCTGAAATGGCTTTACAAGAAATCAATGAAAGGTTTCGGGCTACCTTTGAACAAGCTGCTGTGGGGATTGCCCAAAATAGCCTTGATGGCAAATTTGTGCGAGCCAATCAAAAATATTGCGACATTATGGGTTACTCAGAAGCCGAACTGCTACTAAAATCTTTTGCAGACATAACCCACCCTGAGGATAGAGAAAAGGACAATGAAAATACTAAACTTTTGTTCTCAGGAGAGTTGCAAACCTTTACGATGGAAAAGCGCTATATCCGTAAAGATGGTGAGATCGTTTGGGCTAATTTAGCAGTGTCTCTGGCGCGAGACTTTCTTGGAGAACCGCAGTATGTGATTGGTGTCGTTCAAGATATTAGCGATCGCAAACGGTCTGAGACGCAACTTCAGTCAGAGAGAATGCGTTTACAGCTAGCCCTTGAGTCTTCTGAGATGGGAACTTGGGAATCAAATCTCGAAACAGGGATTTGGTCAGCAAAAACAGAAGCTATTTTTGGCTACGCTGCTGGAACATTTCCTGGCGATCGCGAAGCCTTTTTGAAACTGGTTCATCTCGACGATCAAGAACAAGTATTTCAAGCTCTTTCCCATAGTTTTACCACACAATCCCCTTACAACATTGAATACCGTATTAATCGTCAAGATGGAGAAATGCGTTGGGTAGCAGTGAATGGGAAAGTAGTTGAGAACAAGAATGGGATTGGCTTACGGATGGTGGGTGTAGCGCGTGACATCACCGATCGCAAACAAGCTGAAATTATCTTACGACAGTATCAACGGATGGTAGAGATTGCTCCAGACGGTATAGCACTAGTTGACCGTAACTATACCTATCGTTTGCTCAATCAAGCCTATTTAGAACACAACGAACGGACATGGGAGGAGATGGTTGGGATATCGATTCAAGATGTCATGGGTGAGCATACATTTAAGACAGTTGTTAAACCAAGGTTTGATCGATGTCTTGCTGGTGAAACCATCGATTATGGAGAATGGTTCTATTTTGAGAAAGCAGGTAATCGCTTTGTCAATGCCACCTACTTTCCCTATTTTGAAATTGATGGCACGATTACAGGAGTAGTGATCATTAACCGAGAGGTGACTGAACGGCGAAAAGCCGAATTGTTGCTACAGGACAGCGAAGAACGATTACGTCTAGCCCTAACCGCCGCAAATCAGGGACTCTATGACCTGAACCCACAGACTGGAATTGCTATTGTTAGCCCTGAATATGCCACGATGCTGGGATATAGTCCTGATGAGGAATTTGCAGAAACTAATACTAAGTGGAAAGAGCGACTTCATCCCGATGATATAGAGCGAGTGGCAGCCACTTATCGCGCCTATGTCAATGGAGAAATTAGTATTTACAAGGTGGAATTTCGTCAACGCACTAAAAATGGTGAATGGAAGTGGATTCTCTCTATCGGTAAATTTGTGGAATGGGATGAGGCTGGACAACCTCTGCGGATGTTGGGAACACATACCGATATTAGCGATCGCAAAATAGCTGAAGAAAATCTTCAGGCTGAGCGCTCCCGATTACAACTAGCTCTAGATGCCGCCACAATGGGTAGTTGGAGTTGCAACCTTCAAACAGGACAACTATTCTGGTCAGATCGCGCTCAAGAAATCTTTGGCTTTATAGCTGGAACTTTTTCTGGCGATCGCGATACATTTATCTCGATGATTTATCCCGAAGACAGAGATCAGGTACTGCAAGCGATCTCTAGAACCTTTGAGACATCAGCCCCCTATCAAATTGAGTATAGAATCCAGAGGTTAGACGGGCAGATCCGTTGGGTTGCCGTTTGGGGCATCATTCCCCAGAACAATTCAATTTCGGATCGACTACTTATTGGTGTTATTGCGGATATCAGCGATCGCAAGCAAGCAGAACTAGAACGCGATCAACTATTACAGGAACTCTCCCAACTGAATAGCGAACTTGAACAAGCCAACCATCAACTTGAAGAATACTCACTAACCCTCGAACAGCGTGTAGAAGAAAGAACCAATGAACTTAAAAATGCTCAAGAGCGCATAGTTGCTCAAGAAAAGCTGGCTTCATTAGGAACTCTCACCGCAGGCATCGCCCATGAACTCCGTAACCCTCTTAACTTTGTCAAAAACTATGCTGAAGGCTCTATCGAACTGATTCAGGAATTGTTAGATACGCTGCAACCAATTCTTGCATCCCAAGAATCACAAACCGCATCTTTTGTCGAAACGACCATCATCGATTTGCAAGAGAACGCCTCTACCATCCATCGCCATAGCCTCCGTGCCGCAGAAATCATTAGTAGCATGATGGAACATGCCCGTAGCCAACCTGCTTCGATGCAGCCTACCCCCCTTAATAGCTTGCTGCATGAAGCGATGAAACTAGCCTGTTATGGCAAAAAACCACAGGATTTCAACTTTAATGTCAGTATTCATACCGACTATGATCCAAAAGTAAGTCTAGTTGATGTAATTCCTAATACTTTAACGCGAGCTTTTATCAACTTAATAGATAATGCCTGCGATGCGATGCGGTCTAAACAAGCTCAATTATCTTTAGATGAGACATCAATCAGTGCATATACGCCCAGCCTG
Organism: Pseudanabaena sp. CCNP1317; assembly: GCF_034931345.1. Classification (NCBI taxonomy): domain Bacteria; kingdom Bacillati; phylum Cyanobacteriota; class Cyanophyceae; order Pseudanabaenales; family Pseudanabaenaceae; genus Pseudanabaena; species Pseudanabaena sp. CCNP1317. Next base: position 34,759 of record NZ_JAYGIF010000018.1, read on the forward strand.
AGAGTTTCCACTCAGCTTGTGGGAGAAACAGTACAAATTTGTATTCGTGATAATGGTTGTGGTATTCCCCCACAGATTCAATCTAAAATCCTTGATCCTTTCTTCACGACTAAACCACCTGGATCAGGGACTGGATTGGGGCTTTCACTTACCCATGACATTATAGTTAAGCAACATCAAGGCTCATTGAAGATTAGCAGTAAACTAAACGAGTTTACTGAGACTGCGATCACAATTCCTCTGCACTCACCAAATCTAAAAAGCTTTACTCTGGAGTAATACCAAATTAACGTGAGTTCGATATAGCCATTTGCGGCGTGCTTCGCACGCCGCAAATGGCGAAAAATGGTAAGAATCGCTTAGCGATTCTTACCATTTTTCGCTTTCGTCGAACTGACATCAAATTAAGAAATGGCTACGCTATTTCTTACAGCGCTTTGCGCTCAAGCCCAAACCAAAAAAATTGAAAGCGTTGCTTTGCTACGCTTTCAATTTTTTTGTGGTTCGTTTGATCGGTAATTGCTGTAACCCAAACTGAGGTTATTTACAGTCCTGTAGGTAAACCTGTGGGTTTACCCTTAACACTGGTGACAATCCTGCCCCAGCCCGCTTCACCACCACCATCCCAAAAAATTTGCTGCATGACAGTATAGCTATAGGGATCATAAGCACCGCCAACACCAACGTCATAACTATCACTAGCACCATGACGCGTCCCATAAGGATCGTGAACAAGCCAGACTTTTTTAACAGGATCATGCCCCACGATTACGCAAATATGACCGCTTCCTTTGTATGCAAATCCCACAACTACAGGAATATTTGCTTTTAGTGAAAGCAACACATCTTTTGCTGAAAGAGAATAGCTAAAGTAAGAGTTAATACCAAGTTCTCTCAAAGCCCATGTTTGAGCATCATGGTCTGTGGTATCGCCAAACTTACCCACCAGTCGCATATAGACTGACTCTGGTTCTGGAAATCCCTGTGCTTTCGCCATCGTTGTTAAGGCTCCATTTAGCACAAAGTCGGCTAGCATCGCATTACTAGTAGTGTTGCACTGCCGCCAACCAGGTCCAAAAATCGCCTGATCGTTGTCTAGTTGAGAACAATATTTAACTGGTAACTTGATGAGTTGATTGACATCCTCCCCTTCAATTTTGACATGAGGATCGTAGGCATAGACCTTTTGGAGTTGGGATTTGCCATCCAGTGCTGGAAAGGGTGAGGCTAGAGTTAGGAAAAGATGTTGATTGCGATCGGGACTATATTCAGTAACAAAAAATGTTCTCCCTTTTTTGATAAAGATTTTCTCGGAATCGGCTAAATCGGTTGAGCCAAGCAGTTTCTTTTTGAGAAAAGTATCCGCTTCGGCGATCGCTTTGGGCATAGGACAACCTCGGAATAAATGCGATAACGCTATAAATCATCGCATATCGTCATCTATAAATATAGTTAAAAACGCAAGAGAGAGTGGCAGCGTTTCACGCCGCCACTCTCTCTTGCGTTTTGGTTTAGCACAAATATTGGGTAATCTCCTGAGGAGAGTTAGCGATCAAATCGACACCATGAAGTTTTAGCTCTTCTTCAGTGCCATAACCATAGGTCACACCGATCGCTAAGAGTTGATTTTTCTTCGCCCCGATCGCATCATGGGAGCGATCGCCTATCATCACTGTTTTAGCAGGAATCAGATTTTCAGTGAGCAGAATATGGCGGATTAGCTCTGCCTTATCACTACGAGTGCCATCTAGTTCACTGCCATAAATGCCATCAAATAGAGAATTCAGATCAAAATGTTCAATAATCCGTTTAGCAAACACATGGGGCTTGGATGTGGCAATGTAGGTTTGATAACCTGCGGTACGAATCGAGTTTAGAGTTTCAGGGATTTGGGGATAGAGAGCATTTTCAAATAAGCCCACGGTGGCAAAGCGATCGCGATAAAGGGTAATGGCGCGATCGATTAAGACTTTATCTGTAGTTTGCAGTAACTTCGTAAAACTAACTGTTAATGGGGGGCCAATGCACCAAAGCAGTTGATCTGTTTCTGGTAATTCGTAGCCAAGTTGATTTAGTGCATATAGAATGCAGGTAGTAATCCCAATTTTAGGATCAGTCAAAGTTCCATCTAAATCGAATAACACTGTATCCATACGCGGTCATTTCATCAAATAAGGATTGATCATGGTGAGGATGGGCGGCGATTCACTCCGCCCATCCTTATACCAAACCACAAAATGGCTACGCCATTTTGTGGTTTGGTATTACCTATTACAGCAATTGCCGATCAAACGAGCCACAAGAAAAAAAAGAAAGCGCTGCTTTGCAACGCTTTCTTTTTTTCTTAGTTTGGGTTTAAAGCGTGTTTGAGAAGTTTTTACCCCCTCTAACTCCCCCTTTACAAGGGGGAGAATCTGAGTTTCCCCCCTTTGCAAGGGGGGATTAAGGGGGGTAAAAACAGAAATTTACGCTAAATAAGAGAATTCTCAAACACGCTCTTAAGGGCAAAACGCTGTAAGTGCTTCCAAATGTTGTTTTAAATTTTTGTTTATTATTGCAACACTTTTAAAATTTTTCTATACTTCTGTATCTTCCACTTCATCAACGACAGAAGACTCTGTATCAATTGTCTCAGCGATCGCTGTTGGCATTAGGAGATCAGACTCACTGATAATTGGCAACTTCTTACGGGTCAATTGCATTGCTTCTAAACACTGATTAATATTTGAAACTGCGGCATTATAGGCATCAATATTTTGTTTTACCTCGCCTTGCAAGCGACGATTATTATCAACCTTGGATTGAGCTTCTTTCTCAAGAGTTTGAGCGAGATACTCACGGGCGCGATCGTATTGCTGCAAAATTTTATCTGCTTGATTGTCTGCGCCACCGAGTAAATGAGTATTTAGAGTTTGATTAATTGTCTGACGGAAAGTGCGAATTACGGTGTCTTTGACTTTGTACTCAAAATCTAATTTTAAAAACTGACGAATTGCTGGCTCAGAATCGATCATGCTTTGATAATCGTAACCACGACAGGCTTGGTGTAAAGCTTGTTGCAATTGCCAGAAAACCACATTGCCCTCTGCATAGAATTCTGGACGCTCACGCACATAGCGATCGCATTCAGTTTTAGCCTCATTGACCAAAGCCTCCGATGCTTTGACCATCACACCTTGGAGATAACTCTCTGTCTCGCCATCATTACCTAGTAAGCGATAGAGTTCGCGATAATAGTCTGCTTTTTTAATTTGTTCAATCATATTTTGGAAGAAGTTGGCAATGATTTCTTTAGAGCATTCCACCAACACATCCTCTAGCTCATTTGCCAAGAAATAGAAGCCCTCAGTCAAAATCCCCATTACAGGAACTACAGAGTTACGACGATGGCTAGCTTGGGCGCGTTGATGCACCATGGCAACAGAGAAACTGACAATCAGTTCGTCTAAACGTCTAACCATCTTGGTTTTTAGCTTCAGATAATCAGCTTCTAAAAGTTCATTGCGATCGCTAGCAACTACTACATTTACTTCTTGAGCAATATGATCGCGCAAGCGATCGCCAATTTGTTTCAAATCTTGACTGAGTTTCTGCAATTCTTGAGACTTGATTGCTTCAATATCGCGAGGTTGACTTTCCAGTTTCAGCCATGCTTCGAGATAGGACTGGCGCAGGGCAATACAAATTGGTTGCAAATCATCAGCTAGATCGGCAAACAGTAATGGACGCTTCTCAATGGTCAAATAGCGGGTAATCGCGGTGCGAAACTCTTCAATGCCGCTATCCTTAATCAGTTGCTCGATTAGTCCTGTTCCCGAATGACTGAGCAAGCGTACATACTTCTCATTCTTAACATTGGTTTCCAAAACGCTGTAGGGAATTGGAAACTTAGAAATGTCCAGTTTGCCAGAAACTAAACAATAGCTGTTAAATTCATTTACAAATTGTGGTGTGCCTTCTTCGCCGCCCACAGATTTAACACTTTCAGCAAATACTGAGTCCAAACCAAAGCGATCGCTAATACTTGTATTTTTGAGTTGACTGCCATAGAAACCCAGCAATCCACTGGTTTTATAGATTTTTGAACTATTGCGAAACTGGCTGGAAATTGTGTGATTGAGGCGATCACGCAATTGATCATTTGTCCAAGTCTCATCAATGCGATTGAATACATAGAAAACGCGATCGCGAATTCCCGCATTACCTTGCATTTTTTCGCTCAGTTCTGTTTCTTCGGAAGTCATTTCGCCAGTAGCTGCGGTCTTGAGTACAAATACTACTGCCGAAGTATCGGGATGCTCAATTTTATCAAAAGTTAACGCCGCATCTTTCTTAACAGGTGCATCAATTCCAGGGGTGTCGATGATCACATTGCCATCTTGTAAAAGGGGATGATTGCAATAATATTCCACCCGTTTGAGAACAGCGCTATTAGCTCCCCGTCTTGCGTAGTCGGCAGCTTTTTTGAGATTGTCAAAACCAAACTGTTCCATTGAGTAGGTTGCATTGGCTGTCGAACTAATGCGATCGCGATTATTTGTAAATCCTTCAAGCAATAGATTCAAGGCATCTGCATCCTTGGCGCGTTTGGATTTGCTCTTACCACCTTCTTGTTCGATTACACTTAGGGCTAAGGTTTGCAACTGTTTGAGTGCTTCAGGTTGATTAATATTCATCGGTGCAACCTGTCCAATCAGTTGAGACAGTGCTTGTACCTGTTCACGGACTTCCACTTCACTCAAGAAAGTTAATACAACCCGTTCTTCCCCAGTTTTCGCAAAGGCAATTTTGCATTCCGTCCCCGTCGCATGTCCTTCAGCACTGTATAGCAATTCCCTCTCTAACAGTGCATTAATCAACATTGATTTACCCGCACTAAAAGCCCCCGCAAATACAATCTCAAAGGTTGGTGCGATCGCTTTTCTCAGCGAAGCCTGAACAATACTGCCATCCTGCTGCGATCGCAGATTCGGCTCCTGTTGCAAAAGTTGTAAGATCGCTTCAACCTGCGCTTGTAAGTCTTGACATTGTGGAAAAAGAGTGGTGAGTGTCATGCAAGCAAATCCTTGATTTAAGAAAATTTAATGCTTTCACCTAAATATATCATGTATATTCCACCTCAAATTACCGTAACCCATAGCAAAGCACAAAATGGCTTAGCCATTTTGTGCTTTTACAACCCTTATTGGGCTTGGTTTTTAATTCATAAAAATGTATGGACTCTTGTGTGAACGTGAAAGTGTTATCAGCCTTTTTATAAATCTCCTTTGGCTCGTTTGATGGATAATTTCAGCGCATTAGATAGGGAGATTTCAGGACTTTTTGATCATCTTTATAATTGCAGATATCGGTTTCTGAGCGATAGATATATTCCACCTCTTCATCGGATAACACTAATTCTAAATAGAGTTCTCCCATCCATCCACGAATTTTACTAAGTTGAAAGAAAAGCTGGAACTGGCGATCGCTCAGTAATTCTTGGGTTCTGGTTATTTGTATAGGTGTCATAAAAGCCCCCTGAGTTCGCATCTCAATTCTGGACATTACTAACTGATGTTACGTGGAACGCTGAGAATCGGGCTTGGAGACCAAGCCCCTACAACCAATATGTAGGGATTTGGTCTCCAAATCCTCTTTTAAGATGATATAGAAACAGTATGGCGATCTTTGTTCTACGTAACATCAGTTACTAAGTATCATGGAAATCGCTAAATCTGTTGGTGATTCAAACAATACAAAATTAACGATCTCCAACACTCAAAATCAAGATTGCAATTACAACAATCACCGATCTAGATCATTAACTAACAGTGATCTCTCAACATTAAACAGGCTATAGCAATCCTAAATAGTTTGAGAGAGTGCGCCCCGCAGGGACGCACTCTCTCAAACTATTTAATCTCAAAAATAAAATAGGATTTCCATATATAGCTGTCGCCATTCTTGTTAGGACATAAAACCCAGATAGTGTGAGGCGGCGCTTCGCGCCGCCTCACACTATCTGGGTTTTGATTTGTCCTGATACAGGTGGCTATAGCAATGTAAGTTTTGCTTAGGACATAATACCCAGAAGCAGAAGTGTTGAATCAAAAGTGAAGAAACACCAAAAATGGATACACTACACCTATCAAAATAGTGATTTCAGCTTAAAATCACTATCCTCCTAAACCAATGTAAGTAGCTAATATTCTCACACATAA